>JAHDDX010000055.1 GCA_020629135.1 Hellea sp. | reverse complement strand
ATTTCATCTAGCAACGAATTTGCAGAGATGTCAGTCACTTCCCCATGGAGTTGAGGGGTCGTTCTTTGATTAAAGGCGGATAAAGTCACAACCGAATCCTGCGTGCGGTAGACCTGATCAATATCCAGCGGTGAAATTTTGGCTTCAATGACCAGTTCATCATAACGCGGAATGATCTGCACCAGATCTTCGCCCGGCATTGCGACGCCGCCAATGGTGGTCATTTCAAGATCATATATTGTGCCGGCGACTGGTGCCTTAATTTCAATACGTTGCAGTTTATCATCAAGGGTTGAAAGTTGCGCGCGAAGGTCTTTTGACTCGCCTTCTGCTTCGCGCAGTTCCGTTAAAATTTCGGCGCGCGAATTTCGCGTCAGCTGTCCAATTTGTAAATCCAGTTCACCAATTTGAGAATTTAACCGCAGGATTTCCGCCTTGTCTCTATTGATATCTCCGCGCAAACGGGCCTGTTCACGTTCGATAGACATAACGCGGGATGCGGACACATAGCCCTGATCTTGCAATGATTTCAGGCTCGCCAATTCTGTTTCAATCAATCGAAGCTGATCTTCCTTCGATTTTTGCAGGCTGTAAGTGCCGCCGATTTGCTCTTGTGTCTGGCGTTTGCGCTCTCTCAGCTGCAGGACTTCGCCGCCTACCGCTCTTTGCCGCGCTGTAAACAAGCGGGACTGGCCGTCCATAACCCGTGCAACGTCTGGCTCGGATTGCCGGGATTGAATGGAAGCGGGCCAGCTTATCTGCCGATTGCCATCCAGTTCAGCCTGAAGGCGTGCGATGCGGGCATCAATCTCAATCAGGCGATTTGAGACAATATCCTTATTGCTTTGAGACTCCGTGGGATTGAGACGAAATAAAATGTCGTCGACCTCAACTTCGTCGCCGTTTCGAACGAGAATTTCCTGAATAATCCCGCCATCATCATGTTGAATGGTTTTAGCCTGGCTTTCGACAATGACTTTGCCTGATCCGATAACCGCGCCTTCAATTGACGCCGTTGCCGCCCAGCCGCCCATGCCAAATATTAGGAAAAGGCCGCCCAATACGCCTGATAGTAAATAACGATCATAGGATTTGCGAACTTTACCTTCCGGCTTATATTCGAGGCGATATGGAGTTTGCTGTGTCAATTTATTCCTCCATCAAGTTAATTCGTCGTTGCTGAAAATGATTTCGCGCCAGAGCCCTGACTAATCCGAAACGGCTTGTTTTGTTGTTGAAGCCTTGGGGGTGCAATTTTCTTGAGCACGTCTTCTTTCTTGCCAAACGCGACCTGCTTGCCCTGATGGAGCATTAAAACCATATCCAAGGGTGCCAGCGCACTGGGACGATGTGTGATGACAATGACTGTCTTCTCGCGTTTCCTAAGATCCGCAATCGCTTTGGTCAAAGCGGCATCGCCGTCTGTATCTAAATTTGCATTGGGCTCATCAAGGACCACCAATGCCGGGTCTCCATATATCGCACGTGCCAGGGCGATCCGCTGAACCTGGCCGCCCGATAAAACCAACCCGCCTTCGCCGATATAGCTGTCATAACCATCTGGGAATTTCAAAATCATGTCATGAATACCAGCCCTTTTTGCGGCCAAAATAATTTGTTCCGGCGAGGCATGCGGATAAAATCTGGAAATGTTTTCACCAATTGTCCCATCGAGTAATTCAACCGTTTGCGGGAGATAGCCAATATGCGGCCCCAAATGGTCTGGATCCCATTGGGTATAGGTTGCGCCGTCCAAACGCACATACCCATTATAAGGCATCCATATTCCCACAAGCAGCTTGGCAAGCGTCGACTTGCCTGAGGCCGCAGACCCAATAATACCAAGGCCCTGGCCCGGGTCGAGTTCAAAGTGAATGCCGCTAAGTGTCGGGACCGAAGCGCCCGGCGGGGCCGCGAAGGCCTGGTCGACAGTAATAAAACCTTCGGGATCTGGTAATGGCAAGCGCTCTTCATCAGCTGGAATTACGGCGAAGAATTGATTGAGACGGGAATAGGCTTGCCGAGCTAAGGTCAATCCGCGCCATTGTCCCAGAGCTGACTGTACGGGGGCCAAAGCCCGGCCCATAATAATAGACGCGGCGATCATTGTCCCGGGTGTGACAATTTCAAATACAGCGAGGGCAGCCCCTGCGCCCAGCACGCCGGATTGAAGCATCATTCGAAAAGACTTTGAGAATGAGGTGAAGCCACCGGAGCGGTCCGTGCTTTTCAGGTTCGCGGCGGAATATTGGTGGTGGGATCCGGCCCAGCGTTCGCGTACATGACCCTCCATACCCATGGCTTTGAGCGCATCTGCATTGCGATGGGCCCGGTTCGCATAATCTGCGCTTTTGGACTTAAATTGAGTGGTGTCTTTGAGCGGTTTACGGGTCGAAATTTCATTGGCGATGGCGGCGATCAGGATAATTATCGTGCCGATGATTGCGATAACGCCCAGGGTCCAGTGAAGCAGGAAAATTACTAATATATAAATCGGAATCCAGGGCAGATCAAAAATGGCAATAGGACCATTGCCGGCAAAAAAGCTTCTGAGTTGACCGAGATCATCCAAAGGCCGAACTCTTTTACTGGCGCCTCCATACAGGCCTTGTTTCATCCAGGTAGAAAAAGTGGCGCGGCCCAAATCTTCATCGAGTTCGCTGCCTATTCTTGCGGCGACACGGCTACGGCAGTGTTCAAAAAACCACATAAATGAATAAAGACCGACCATAAGAATGGATAAGGCGAATAAAGTTGGGATGGATTTGCTGGCCAGGACACGGTCATAGACCTGAAGCATATAAAGCGGTCCTGTCAGCATTAATAAATTTACAATAACACTGAGAAAGGCCACGCCCCACAGGGCTTTGCGACTGTTTTTGAGTGCGTTGCGCACATCAAAAACCTCGTCGGGAATATTGGAATTTCCGCCAGATTTGCTCACAACTATGCCCCCGTCAATATTCGGGCCGCAAATGGTTTAGGCAACTATCCCTTTGATAGAATTGAATAAAATATGCGCCCTGATCCCAGTATTATAACCTGTTAACACTTTGTTTACAAGATAAAGGTGGGGCAGGTAGTGATGCGCGTCACAGGCGAGATGTTATTTTAATTTTCAGGCTTTTCGCTTTTTGGGCAGGTCTTTGAAGTTACCAGGACGCTTTTCACGTCCGGATTGCATGGCCTCCATCATTTCAGACGGGATCAACATGGACATGTTCCAGACACCGATCTGATCCAGGGCATCAGCCGTAGAATGGTCTCTGGAATAGGTAATGATACGTTTGCAGCCATAGACAGCTAAAGGCGGTTTGCTGGCGATCTCGCCGGCCATGGCCATAGCGGCTTTAATCATCTCTTCCTGGGTTTCGTAAACTTCATTATAAAACCCTTGCGCTTTGAGGTCAGTTGCCCCCATTCTTCGACCGGTATAGGCGAGCTCCCGAACTATGCCCTCGGGCAGATGATTAAGAATTCGAGGAAAGGTTCCGACATCGGCGGTCATACCGACATTTATCTCTTGTATTGTGATATAACTGTCCGTCGTACCTAATCGGATATCGCAGGCCGTAACCATATCAACGCCGCCACCGATACATCCACCTTGCATGGCGACGATGACCGGAATTCGGCAATTTTCAAGTGCCGTAAAGCTGTCTTGTAGACGGGTGACCGTTGAATAAAAATCAGCGCCATAGGTCGGATCAGTTCGATCAAGTGCGACTCCAGACAGCATGGTCAGATCGATGCCGGCTGAAAATACAGGACCTTGTGACGTAATTACGATTACGCGCGCTTTAGCATTGTCGTCTATGTCTCGAACGATTTCGGGCAGATCGGCCCAAAAAGCCGCGTTCATAGCATTTCGCTTTTCCGGACGTGAGAGCTGAATATGGGCAATATTGTTATTTATTGAAACATCAAAGCATTCATAGATCATAACATATTCCTAGATTGAGAATAAATATCCCTTGGTCGGCAATGCTTCGCCGTCCAAGAATTTCTTATAGACAGGCAGGAGTGCAGAAATGCCTTCGCTGCTATCAATGTCGAGCCAGCTTTTGGCACTTTTGCAAAACGGAATCCAACGTTCCCCCAGATTTTTTGCGAAGCCATCAGGTCCCCATTCACCGATACGCAACCGGGCTCGGTCTGGAGCAAAAAACATTGAGGGTGGGGCACCGGCTGAAATTTTTGGTGGCGCGCCGCCTTGCCAGTGAGATTTTCCAACCATGCAATTATAGACTATATTCGCACCGAAATGATTATAGAGTTTAGCGGTCACGTCGCCGTTTCCGGCCATATCTATGATCGCGGATTTCTTGTCCGCGGTCAGCACCGAGACAGTGTCATAGGTCGCGACCTGATCATAAAACCCGATCGATTTTACAAAATCTTTATTGCGCGCTGAGGTTAGTCCAACCACCTCGACGCCGCCGCGCTCTTTCAGGCAAAAGGCGGTGCCGAGTGCGGTCTTGGATGAGGCTGAAATAACGATGATTTGCTCTGCGCCGAAGAAATTTTCAGCCCCAAATAGATCATCAATGAGAAAACTGGTTGTAAATAAGGGTCGTAAAATTGGCTGGATATCATCCAATCCAGCGGCAAAGCTTGGATCGTTTTGTGTGCGGACATATGAATTATAGACTGGGTGTAATTCCCGTCTGTGGGCTGCACCATCCATAAAGCCCAAAGGATGTAATTTGGCCGGTGCCATGTCGAACTGGTCTACAATTGGGAAAAAACCGTAAATCCGCTCACCAGTCCTCAGGCCCTCACAACGGCTTTCAATGATCCTCGCATATCCCCAAACCGGCATACGTCCAGCGCCCTCCAAGTCAATACCATAGGCTTCTGGATCGAAAAATTTCCAGTAGCCGATCATATCACCTGTCACCATATAGGTGATATTATTGGCCGTCAGGGCGAAGGGGCCGACCTTGACCCGGATATGGTTGTCCAGAAGGCCAGGTAGATCTGACTTAACCAAAGTTACGTCCGCGAAGTCCGTTCGATTGACTAAAAGGGTTTGCGATTGTGTCATTAAAACACCCCTCCGCCGTCGCATGAAATCAGTAATTGGCCAGCAAGCCCGGCGCGCCTGTGTTTATGGATTTTTCGATATTCATCGGAACTCACCGCGTCAAACATGGCCTGGGCGTTCGGATATTTGACAATAGCAACCGCGTCCCATTCGCCGTCGCCTTGTCCGATCAGAAAGGCATTGGCGCTGCCGCCAAAAATAGTTTCGACACCCTGCGCCTGAACCATTTTGCCAAAAGCTGATGCATATCGGTAATAGGCTTCGCGCCCTGAGATATCTTCACCGTCATCATATGAGGCCTTCTCTTTAAACTTCAAAAGATTAAGCATGAAAACCGGCTCATCGGCTTTCTGGTGAGAAAGAAAAGCCTTAATTTGTTCTGGGGTAGGGTCGACCGCATTGAGCGTTGGCATATTAGTATCCCGGGTGGCGCAAAACTTCGGTTGGAACGGAATCAAATACTTCATCCGGCACGAAAAAATCACCGGCTAGAGGACCCTCATATCCTGGTGCGTATTTGGAGAAGTCCGTCACACCTTCTTCGCGCAATAAAACCTCATCGACCACGAAATGGCCTGTGAACTCACTGGAATCTTTAGTCAGAATAATATGGGCTGCATCGGATAGAATTTCAGGAGTCCGGCTCATTTTGGCCATGCTGTCGCCGCCCAGAACATTTCGTACGGCCGCCGTATCTATTGAGGTTAGCGGCCACAAGGCATTGACCGCGATCTTGAAGCGTCTGAACTCCTCGCTCATACCCAGCGTGCACATGCTCATACCATATTTGGCCATCGTATAGGCCGTATGATTTTTGAACCATTTCGGACTCATATCCAGTGGCGGGGCGAGGTTTAATATATGAGCATTGTCGCTATTTTTAAGATGCGGGAGGCAGAGTTTTGACAACATAAACGTGCCGCGGGCATTGACCTGGTTCATCAGGTCATAGCGTTTCATGGTCGTGGCTTCGGTGCCTGTGAGAGAGATAGCACTGGCATTATTGACGCAAATATCAATGCCGCCAAATTTCTCGACCGTCGCGTCAATAGCCGCCTGTACAGTATCTTCGTCACGAATATCACAGACCAGAGGCAAGGCCTGCCCACCTGCATTTTCAATGTCTTTAGCCGCTGTGTAGATTGTTCCCGGAAGTTTTGGATGTGGTTCAGCGGTTTTAGCGGCGATGGCAATATTGGCGCCGTCTTGGGCGGCCCGAATTGCGATGGCCAGGCCAATTCCGCGAGATCCGCCCGACATAAAAATCGTTTTTCCTTTGAGTGACATAAAGAACCTGTATGATAAAAGAGAATAGAGATCAGAATATGCAATTCGTTGCATAAACACAAGGAAAGCTTTATGGCCCTCTCTGAAGCCATTTTAGTCTGTTTAACCGATCGTCCCATGAGCGGATATGATCTGGCTAAAACCTTTGATGCGTCGATTGGATTTTTCTGGCGGGCCTCGCATCAGCAGATTTACCGAGAGCTGGGAAAACTACGTGAAAAGGGATTTGTTAAAAGTCAGGAAATAGCCCAATCTGGCAAGCCGAACCGGATTGTTCATACAATAACGCCCGCTGGTGCTGAGGCTGTTAAGGTCTGGTCGTCAAAACCAGGACGAATGCCCTCGGTGAAAGACGAGCTATTCGTTAAATTTTATGCGCTCGGCAGCGTCGACATGGACGCCCTTAAAGATCATTTGACCATCCGAATAGATCAACATCAAACCAAGCTGTCAAAATACAGAAAAATTCAAGATCGTTATTATTCCGGTGAGGATCAATCACTTAATCACGCGGGCAAACGGATCATTCTTGAAATGGGTATCAAAGAAGAAACCAGCCGAATTGAGTGGCTTCAGGCCGCCATGTTTGAAATCACCAAGCTTGAACAGGCGGGCAATTAACGCCGCGCAGTTGTTGCAAAAATATCATATCCAAAAAGTTTTTCATCTCTGGCCTGACCGGTTTGTCGACAGGTGACGTGAATCGTCATAATTAGAATTTGATCTCGGCGCTCATTTTTCGCATTCGATCTGGTAAATCCCGTCTTTAAGGCGATAACTCAAAGGCAACTCAATGACCCTCTCAAGACTTACTTTATTCACAGCCCTCATTGCGCCTGCAATGATTGCGACTCCTGCGTTTTCTCAGTCAAACAGTTTGGACGAAGTTATCGTTACTGCTCAAAAACGCGCTGAAAATCAGCAGGACGTTCCGATTTCGGTTGCAACACTTGATGGCGATGAGTTTCAAGCGTTACAGCTAGGCGGTGAAGATATTCTATCGATTGCGGCACGTGTCCCTGGTGTGTATGCGGAAAGCTCCAACGGGCGATTGGCGCCACGTTTTTATATTCGGGGACTTGGCAATGTTGATTTTGACCTCGCCGCGTCTCAACCTGTGTCAATTATCATTGACGATATCGTTCAGGAAAATGTTCTATTAAAAAGTAATCCTATTTATGACGTTGAACAGGTCGAGGTGTTACGGGGTCCGCAAGGCACTCTGTTTGGACGAAACACACCGGCAGGCATCATCAAGTTTGACACACGTCGCCCGACCCAGGAATTTTCTGCCAACGGCAAAATAAGCTATGGATCCTTTGATACCGTTTACGCCGAAGGTGGTATGGGCGGTGCGATTGTCGAAGATAAAGTCGCGGTTCGCCTTTCAGGGCTTTATCGTTCGCGCTCTGATTATGTCGACAATGCAATCATGAGCACGGCTGGGGATGATCTGGGCGAGTTCAAAGAATTTGCCGGCCGGGCTCAGATATTGTTCACCCCAACAGAGAATCTGGATTTGTTGTTAAACGCTCATACGCGCGATATTCGCGGAACATCGGCTTTATTCAGGGCCAATATTATTAATCGTGGAACCGGTGGTCTAATCAGTAATTTTGACCGTGACACCGTGTTTTTTGATGGCGGCGCTCAAAATGAACAGGACGCAGAGACCAGTGGAGCGTCTGCGCGTTTGGACTACGATTTCGGTGAAATGACTTTCACCAGTATTACCGGCTACGAAAAAGGCGAAAGCTCCAGTGTGGGCGATATTGATGGTGGCTTTGTCGGGGCGAATTCATTTTTCTTAGGAAATATTGCTGGTGTCCCTAATCCGCTGACACCGGATACGATTGCGTTTCCGGCTGAGACCCAGGACAATCTTGAAGATTTGAAGCAATTTACCCAGGAATTCCGCTTGGCTTCTAATGGAAGTGGTCCGTTTAACTGGCAGGCTGGATTTTACTATTTTGATACAAGCTTTGACGTGCGTACGCTTGGGCCAGGTTTTCCACCTGAGACGACTGTTTCACATGGCAATGAAAGCTGGGCGTTGTTTGGTCAGGCAAGCTATGATCTCTCAGATCAATTTACATTAACCGGTGGCGTTCGATATACCGAAGACGAGCGGGAGTTTGAAGCGCCGCAACCGCCACCATTCGTGACTGTTAACCCAACCGAAGTTAGCGATGATAATTTTTCCTGGGACCTCAGCGCGCTTTACCGGGTGAACGACCAATTCAATATCTATGGCCGGGTCGCACGGGGCTATCGTGGTCCAACAATTCAAGGACGTGATGTGGCTTTCTCAGCATTTAGTGGGGCCGTAGATCCACAAACTGTCGCAACCTCTGAAACCATTCAGTCTTTTGAAGCCGGGTTTAAATCTGAACTCTTGGATAACAGTCTTCGGCTGAACGCGGCAGCGTTTTATTATGAAATTGATGATCAGCAATTCTCCATCATTGGGGGCACCACCAATTCAAACCAGGTTGTGAATGCAGATAAGGGGCGTGGTATGGGATTTGAAGCTGACCTGGAATGGCTCGTTTCAGATAATCTCTATCTTCAAGCTGGTCTGGGGTATGTAGACACTGAAATTCAGGATGCAAATCTGGCCACGGCAACTTGTGGATCTGGTCTTTGTACACCGACGGACCCGCAAAACAATCTCGGCCAGGCATTAATTGACGGAAATCCTTTTCCGAACGCGCCGGATCTGACGGCCAATGTATTTGCTGAATATACTTTTCCTTCATCAGGCGGTGGCGAATTTTACATAAATACTGACTGGGCTATTCAGGGTAAAACCAATATCTTCCTTTATGAAGCCGAAGAATTTTCGACTTCGGGCAATTTTGAAGGCGGGGCGGCTGCGGGGTACCGGACAGCGGACGAAAAATATTCGGTTTCAGTATTTGTACGGAACATCACCGATGAAGAGAACCTCAAAGGTGCCATCGATTTCAACAATCTGACCGGTTTTGTCAACGAACCACGTGTTTACGGCATTGCGCTTACCGGGAATTGGTAAGCGCGATAAATCTAGGCAAATTAGGCCCGCTTTGGCGGGCTTTTTTATACGTGTATATCGTCTTGTTGATGCCAGAGTTCGGAATAGAGACCTTTGCGTTGCAATAGTTCGGCATGTGATCCTGTTTCAGCCAGCTCGCCCTCTTTCAAGACGATGATTTTATCGGCATTCGCAATGGTGGAGAGTCTATGAGCTATCACCAGAGTCGTTCGGTTTTTCGCCGCATTCTCCAAAGCATCTTGAATGCTGGCTTCTGTCACATTGTCGAGGGCGGATGTAGCTTCATCAAATATCAAAATGGCAGGATCTTTAAGAAGGGTTCGTGCAATCGCAACACGCTGCTTTTCTCCGCCTGATAATTTCAAGCCCCGTTCTCCGACCATTGTATTATAGCCCTCGGGCAGGCTCTGAATGAAGTCATGAATCTGGGCGGTTTTCGCCACCGTTTCGATCTCGTTCTGCGTGGCATTGGGATTGGCATAAGCAATATTGTAGCCAATCGTATCATTAAACAAAACCGTATCCTGGGGCACAATGCCTGTCAGCCGTCTTAAGCTATCCTGAGAGATCGCCCGAATATCTGTCCCGTCGATTTCGACACGCCCTGCACTGATGTCATAAAATCGAAATAGTATTCGCGATATCGTCGATTTACCGGCTCCGGTGGGGCCGACAATTGCGACGGTTTCGCCAGGGTTAATTTCAAACGAAAGATCCTTGAGTATCGGGCGGTCAGATTCGTAATGAAAGTCGACATTTGAAAATTTGATCGCCCCCTTTGCGGAGGTTATTTCGATAGCTTCTGGATGGTCTTTGACTTCGGGTTCGATGTCCAAAAGCGAAAACATCTTCTCCATATCCGTCAAAGCCTGTTTGATTTCCCGATAAGCAAACCCCAATATGTTGAGCGGGCGATAAACCTGCATCATCACCAATGTAATGGTCGTCATAGCGCCAAGAGACATTTTGCCTTGTAAGATCATTTGAGCCGCGAGTAGCATCATCAATATCAGCCCAACATTCATTAACAGAGATTGACCGATATTGACAGTGGCTAATGAGGTGCGGGATTTTATGGCCGCTTTTTGGTATCCCGCCATGGCGGTATCGTATCGTCCGGTTTCAAAGGCTTCAGCATTAAAATATTTGACGGTTTCATAGTTTAAAAGACTATCGATGGCTTTCGCATTGGCTTCCGTGTCCTGCTTGTTCATTTCGCGTCGGAAAGCCAGGCGCCACTCCGTGGTTACAATGGTAAACCAGATATAAGCGACAACTGTAACGATAGCGATAAGAGCAAAATGAATTGAGTAGGCGACCCAAAAGGCAATGCCGGCAATGGTTAGTTGCAATAGGGTTGGACCTATGTTGAATAATAGGAAACGGAATAAAAAATCGATCGAACGAATGCCGCGTTCGATGATCCGTGATAGTCCACCGGTCCGTTTCTCAAGATGATAACGGAGCGAAAGTTTATGCAAGTGGGCGAAAGTGGCGGTGGCGACAGATCGCTGGGCGTATTGGCCGACCGGTGTAAACAGATATTCGCGCGCCTCTGAGATCAGGACTGACAAAAACCTTAGCCCCCCATATCCCAAAATCATCACGACAATTGTCAGGCCTGCCTTTGACCAAACCGAGTCAATGTTTTGGGCTGCTTCGACCGCGTCAACGCTGGCGCCGAGAAAAAAAGGCGCGCCGACGAGGACAAACTGGCCGGCAATGGTTAGAATTAGAGCGATGAAGGTGCGGAATTTATAATAAGGTTTTTCCTTCGGCCAAAGATAAGGCCACAGTCGAAAGAAGCTCCTGAGCTGATAAGACAGTTTTTGTTCTGACAGCGTATCGTATTTAGTCTGAGGCGGCATTGCGAACATGTGGGGGCAGGCTGGTCAAAAGTCCATATACAATAACAAATTCAGTATGTGCGAGATTGGGGTTTGACACAGCCAGCTACGATACCGATATAGTCTGTCACGGTTATATTTACTAAGGACCTTGTTCCCATGAGCCCTATCGCTTCTTTGTTTGTTTTTTTTGTTATCCCAATTCTTAAATTTCTGATGTTTCTAATCTTCGTCAGCGTTATTTTAAGCTGGCTGGTTGGGTTTAATATTATCAATCTTCGCAATCCTACAATGCGCCAAATTTATAACGGGATTGACGCTATTACGCGTCCGATCATGGATCCGATCAGAAAAGTTGTTCCGGCCATTGGGGGGCTCGATTTCTCTCCAATTATCGCTTTGTTGGGCCTGCAATGGTTGATTTATTATGTCATTCCTTCGTTAATTAATATGATTTAACTATATGAAATGAGATCCTCTAATCAGCCCAACTATCTTGAAGACGAGATTAGTGCTCTATTGGATAAATACGGCCCGCTAACAGGTGGGCAAATTACAAGCTATATTGGCGACGCGCCTCACATTCTTGTCTGGAAAACGTGTATGACGGCTCGTCAATTGGGCACGTTTAACTGCGCTCGGTATTACCTTCGCTACGATATAACTCGAGAGGATCAAATTCGGCTTAGCCCCTCAGTTCTGAGGGATTTTTTATCTTTTACGCTCGTTTATCCGCGTGGACAAAAAGCTTTGGCGGTCGAACAATCGGCGCGTCTGGCAAATAAGCACCGCATGATCAGTTTGAAAAAACTCAAATTTGCACGCCAAACACTATTAGCAATGACGCCCGAAATTCAAAAGGCAATGTCGGATTACGCCTGTTGTTTCATCGCAGGCGATATATCATATTTCTTGGCTCATGAGGAACCTCGTGAGAATGCTCAGCTCGGCGTTTCGGTTAAAGGGTCTGATATCGATATAATCGTGGTGCACGCGAATGACCTGATGCCGGATATTGTTGCTGAAGCGGAACGTCAGCTTTTAGCGTATAAATTCAGAGCTATGAAAGATCCAAATATCGGGCAGGAAATCGACTTTCTATTCAAGCCTGTCAGCAAAATGTTCAGCCAGTTCAGCTATGCTGACATTCACCAAAAAATTGCCTGTAAAATTTTATATGAGTCATTCTTTTTATACGGACGCCTGGATCTTTATGAAAACCTGCTGACCGAAATGGAGTTTTCGGGAACGGTGAAGAAAATCGAGGCGGATTTTGATAAAGCATTGACGGGACGCAAAGAAACCATAGCCAAGATCTTAGCGCTTAATGAATTTGATCCGGGAAACCTGGACCCGGAAATTCAGTCTTTGTTTTATTTTTCTCAGGAACGTCTGGAGTTCCAATAGCTATTCAGCCGCTTCCTGGGTTTCACGTTGCGATTTTATTAATGCGGCGCGGGCTTCGACGCGTGCAACAATGTCGTCAATCATGTCTTCATTATTGGTTTTACCGGTTTTGGTGCCCGCCGCATACATCATGCCGTAACCGGCTGAGCCACCGGTAAACCCAATATCCGTATAGGCGGCTTCGCCTGGGCCATTGACAACACATCCAATAATGGAAAGCGAAATAGGTTCCGAAATATGAGCCAAACGTTCTTCAAGGATTTGCACAGTTTTAATCACGTCAAATCCCTGACGGGCGCAGGACGGACAGGAAATAATATTTACACCTCGGGTTCGAAGTCCGAGCGATTTGAGCATGTCAAAGCCGACTTTGATTTCTTCAACGGGATCGGCGGACAAGGACACTCGTATGGTATCGCCAATGCCGGCCCATAAAAGATTGCCCATGCCGATAGAAGATTTCACCGTACCAATTCGCGTGCCTCCCGCTTCAGTTATTCCTAAATGTAATGGCGCATCTGTAGCTTCGGCCAAGGCATGATAGGCCGCGACGGTTAAAAACACATCCGAGGCTTTGACAGATATTTTGTAAGCGTCAAAGTTTTCTTCTTCGAGCATGCGCGCATGCATTAAGGCGCTTTCGACCATCGCTTCCGGACAAGGCTCACCGTATTTTTCCAAGAGTTCTTTTTCCAAAGATCCGCCATTGACGCCAATACGAATTGAACACCCGTGATCACGGGCTGCCGCGACGACTTCTTTAACCCTGTGCTGCCCGCCAATATTACCTGGATTTATTCGCAGGCAAGCGGCACCGTTTTCAGCGGCTTCAATGCCGCGTCGATAATGGAAATGGATGTCGGCCACGATTGGCACTTGAATTTCACGGGTGATATCCTTCAGAGCCTTGCTGCTTTCAGGATCAGGACATGAAACACGAACAATATCTGCCCCCGCTTCTTCCAGGCGGCGTATTTGATCAATCGTCGCGGACACGTCATGGGTGACTGTATTGGTCATACTTTGAACGGAAATCGGCGCATCACCACCCACGGCAACTTTGCCGACCATTATCTGGCGGCTGGGTCGGCGCGCAATCGCCCGCCAGGGTCGTATCTTGTCTATTTCAGATGACATATTGTGCCTGTTGCCACAAAACTATGACGGTTTAAAGGCTAATGGATTATTGTGAAGAGATTGCGCCAGTTTGTCCCGCCGATAAAATGTAATCATAAATTGGGGAACCCTTATCGCCGATTTTACCTTGTGACTGGGTCCCGATCAAGACCTCCAGGGCCCCGGCATCGCGCGCGGACAGTAAAATCAACTCAGAGCGGTCGGTTTGCCAGCTATCGCCAGGTACAAAAATGCGAGAGATCAAAACTTCGCCATCCGCATTTTTGATTTCCACCCAGGACGGCGCGACAGCTTTTAATGTCAAAAGCTGATCTTGCGCTGTCTCATTGGCTTGAACGGTCTCGACGGAAATAGGGACTTGCCCCGACGGGGTGAAAGTCGCGGACTGAACTTCGGTATTGGACCCATACCAAAAGGCAAGGACCGCAGCACATGACATAACCGTCGTGGCCGCAAAAAAACCGCGCGGCAGTTTGAAATTCCGACGGGAAACAAAATGCGGGCGATCCCGCATGCCAAGATTTTCAGGAATTGCAGAATCTACTTTATACTGATTGACGGAGTCTTGTCCGTTTAATCCCATTAGCTCTGCATAGGCTCGAACATAGCCCAAAACATATCCGATAGGCGGCAAAGCGTCCTGGTTCAGCTCTTCAATGGCAGTCACAAAAGCTGGTTGAATATTGAGTTCTTCGCACACATCATTGACGCTGAGCGACCGCGCAATACGATGCCGTTTTAGCTTTTCGCCAATGGTTTCAGTTATGAGTGTTTCCTGGGCGCTCATTTCAACATCTCTGATCCGGCGCGACTGTTAATGAAATTAACTTAATTGGCCAAGTGTTAACTTCGCGTGAACCAATTTAATTTGTTAAAAAAATGTACAATCGGTCACATGACAGAGGGGGATTGGGCATTTATAGGCAATCTATGAATATATTACGTCAAAAAACCTGGCCGATCATCGCCTTGTTAATTTCAAGCGGGTTATTGATCGGCGCCTGGATATTTCAATATGGTTTTGGTTATCCACCGTGTCAGATGTGTTATTGGCAACGTCACGCCCATAAGGCCGTTATTGGAATTGCCGCCCTTGCTATTGTGGATCAGATCACTGGCGGTCGTTTTCGTAAAGTTGGTTTATGGCTGATCGCCTTGGCGTTTCTCGTCAGTTTTGGCTTGGCCTTCTGGCATGTCGGCGTTGAATATAAATGGTGGGAAGGCCCCAAGACCTGTATGGGCGGCGGAGGCGATATTGATTTGATTGACCCGGGTAGTCTGCTCGACTCTTTAAGTGATCCCATCAAACTTCCAGCTTGTTCAGATGCCCTGTGGCATTTTCTCGGATTGTCTATGGCCGGCTGGAATGCTTTGATCTCCTTGATCAGTGCGGTGATGACCTTATTTGTAGTCACAAGGAAAACGGATGGCTAAACGCCCCCCAATCCCAGGAAGTCGAACGCGTACCCCGTCTCGTATTGCCGAGATGTTGCGGGTTGATCACGCTGGAGAATATGGAGCCGTGGCGATTTATAAGGGGCAGCAAGCTGTCTTTCGCCGAAACGCCTCTACCCAGAAAATAGCGGCCCAATTGGGTGAGATGGAAGCGGAAGAGCAGGCTCATCTGGACGCGTTTGATAAACTCCTCAATGAGAAAGGCGTGCGTCCTACGGCTATGGGGCCGCTATGGAACTTGGCAGGATATGGCCTTGGCGTGGCAACGGCATTGTTGGGAGAGAAAGCTGCTCACGCCTGCACCGAGGCCGTCGAAACTGTGATAGAACAGCATTATGCGGATCAGATTGAAGAGCTAGAAGGGGATGAAACCCGGGCGGATCTTCGTGCGAAATTTATCAAATTCCGCGAAGATGAACTCCATCATCGCGCCGTGGCCATCGAAGAAGGGGCGCAAGAGGCCCCCGGCTATGCCTTGCTCTCAGGTGTGATCAAAGCAGGGTGCCGCGTGGCCATCAAAATCAGCGAAAAAATATAAAAGAGACAGCTATGAAAGCATTATTTTCCGTCGAAGGTAAAACCGCCATCGTGACAGGTGGCTCAAGTGGCATTGGGGCTATGATGGCTCAAGGGCTCCTCGAAAATGGGGCAAAGGTATATATCACCGCCCGTAAGGTCGAGCGCCTTATGGCTGCGCAAGAGGCTCTGTCAGCTTTCGGCGAGTGCGTTGCTATTCCAGGCGATATGTCCACGCTTGAGGGCATCGAAGCTTTTATTGCCGAGGTTTCAAAACATGAAAAGCATATTGATATTTTGATCAATAATGCTGGGGCGAATTGGGTCACCCCCATTGAACAATTCCCGGAATCCGGTTGGGATAAGGTGATGGATATCAATGTGAAATCCATGTTTTTCATGACGCAAAAATGCCTGCCGCTATTAAACCGGGGTACCGCCGAAGATCCGGCACGCGTGGTCAATATCGCCTCGATCCATGGTATCGCTAACCCCGGCTTGCCGAGCTATTCCTATTCGGCGAGTAAGTCGGCGGCGATCCATTTGACCCGGCATTTGGCGACCGATCTGGCTCCTAAAAATATTTTGGTCAATGGTATCGCACCGGGATTTTTCCCGTCCAACATGACCAAAGAGCTCGTTGAAAACGAACAGATGAACAAAATGGCAATGGCGCAAATTCCGCGCGCCCGGTCCGGCGAACCTGAAGATATTGCCGGAACGGCCCTGTATTTATGCTCGCGGGCCAGCGCCTGGGTTTGTGGACATACCATTGTATTAGATGGAGGTATGATCGCGAAATAATTCGCGGCCCTAGCTTTCCAGCAAAGTTTGAAAAATATGGCGCTTAAAGGCCTGAACTTTTCCAAGTGAGGCCAGGGATTGGTGGGTTGAAAACCAAAACTGACGCTGCACGCTGAAACGATCCGGCAGGACGGGCAGCAGATCCTCACCCGCCATGAAATCCGGTAAAATGGCCAGACCTGCGCCAAGGTCGACCAGTCTTTTCTGGGCGATGATCGAGGTACTCCTAAGGCGCGGCGACAAAGTTGGAAACACGTCAACGAAATAACGAAGCTCTTCGGCGTAAAGCAAATCGTCGACGTAATCGATCAGTGTGAAATGTTTCAAGTCTTCGGCAGTCCGAATTGTCGACGCCTTTGCCAGATAGTCCGCGTGACCATATAAATGAAGTTTATAAGGGTAAATGACTTCAGACAAAATCTGCTTTGATTTTGACCTAGACAATCCAATGGCCACATCTGCTTCGCGCCGAGATAGGCTTAAAAATCCGCTGCCAGACACAAGGTCAATTTCTATCCCCGGATATAGATTGCTGAACTGAGCGATCAACGGCGTTAGAACATAGGCCCCAAATCCCTCCGCGGTCGATATGCGTAAGACACCGCTGAGACCTTGTGTCGGTTCGGTTTGCGGGGCGGTCACGATGGAGGTCCGGTT
Organism: Hellea sp.; assembly: GCA_020629135.1. Lineage (GTDB taxonomy): Bacteria > Pseudomonadota > Alphaproteobacteria > Caulobacterales > Maricaulaceae > JACOMS01. Next base: position 2,910 of record JAHDDX010000055.1, on the reverse strand, counting down.
TTCAATCACTTCGGCTTCGGCCAAAAGTCGTTCGCCCAGCGCGGTCAATTGGTGCCCGGTTCGCAGACGTTCAAACAAAATCTGTCCGAGTGAATTTTCAAGTCGTTTTAGACGGCGTGACACGGTTGTCTCATCCATCTTAAGTTCGCGCGCCGCGAGGGACAGTTTTTTACGCCGTGCCACATGTAAAAAAATGCGAAGGTCGTCCCAATTCATACAATATCCATGCCTGCAAAATTGCAGGTAATTGCTGCAATATATCCTGTTTACTTGCGAAAATACAGGTTTAAATTCCGGCTCAAATTTCAACTCATTCGGAGATCACCATGCGGACCATTGGACATTTTATTGACGGTGAAAACATTGCCAGTTCCTCATCAAGAACCGCGGATATTTTCAATCCCAATACAGGTCAGGTTCAAGCCAAGGTCAGCCTGGGGACAGCTAGCGAACTCGACGCGGCGGTCGACGCAGCCGAAGACGCGCAACGGATTTGGACTAACACTAATCCGCAAAAACGCGCGCGGATCATGTTTGCCTATAAGCAATTGGTCGAAGCCCATATGGATGAGCTGGCGGAGTTGCTATCATCCGAACACGGCAAGGTCGTCGCCGATAGTCGTGGTGACGTCATGCGCGGTATCGATGTCATCGAATTTGCCTGTGGTATTCCCCATAATCAAAAGGGCGAACATACTTACGGTGCGGGCCCCGAGATCGACGTTTATTCCATGCGCAAGCCTTTGGGCGTTGTCGCGGGCATTACCCCGTTTAATTTTCCGGCCATGATCCCGTGCTGGATGTTTGCTATGGCTATTGCGACCGGCAATGCCTGTATCATCAAGCCGTCCGAAAAAGACCCGTCCGTGCCAATGCGCCTGGCTGAGCTCTTTGTTGAGGCCGGTGGCCCGAAAGGTCTGTTGAATGTCGTCAATGGTGACAAGGAAATGGTCGATGCCATCCTGCAGCATCCTGTGATCAAGGCGGTCAGCTTTGTCGGCTCTTCTGATATTGCCCACTACGTTTATCACGAAGCGACCAAATACGGTAAACGCGCCCAATGTATGGGCGGGGCGAAAAATCACGGCATCATCATGCCCGACGCCAATATGGACCAAGCCGTGAAAGATATTCTCGGCGCGGCCTTTGGCTCGGCCGGGGAACGCTGCATGGCCTTGCCGGTTGTTGTGCCGGTCGGTGAGGGGACAGCCGAACGCTTTCTTGAAAAAATGTTACCCGCCATTGAGGGGCTAAAGGTCGGCACGTCTACGGACCCTGATGCGGATTACGGTCCTGTCGTCACGGCGGCCCACAAAGCCCGTGTCGAAAGTATGATTGATCTGGCCGTCGAAGAAGGCGCTGAGCTTGTCGTGGACGGACGGAATTTTACGCTTCAGGGGTATGAAGATGGGTTTTTCATCGGGCCGACCCTGCTCGATAACGTCAAGCCCGGTATGACCACCTATCACGAAGAAATCTTTGGTCCGGTTTTGCAGATCGTGCGCGCCGACACTTTCGAAGACGCGGTGAAGCTACCGTCCGATCATCAATACGGGAATGGCGTGGCGATCTTTACGCAAAACGGCCGCGCTGCCCGTGAATTCGCCGACCGTGTCGAAGTCGGTATGGTCGGCATTAATGTGCCGATCCCGGTTCCGGTCTCCTATCATTCCTTCGGCGGTTGGAAGCGTTCAGCCTTTGGCGACATCAATCAATACGGCATGGAAGGCCTACGGTTTTATACGAAAACCAAAACCGTCACCCAGCGCTGGCCAGAAGGCGAAACTGAGGACAGCGCCTTTATCATTCCGACGTTTTAGCGGTGGGAAAGGGATAAAATTTGAAAGCCGGTTTTCACTCAGTAAATGATGAGCTCATTCATTTGGAAGACCTTACGGCGGATATTGTCATACCATTGTTAAACAAGTCGGCGCTAACGGCTTGGGAAATTGATGATTGCCTTTTAATAAGGTTTAATGACGGATCCGGGCAAAGATACACGCTTGTAGTCTATAGAAGGAATGATTTATTTAGTTTGATGTGGGATTCTTACAATCGCAATGATCGAACGAAAAATTGTTGTGTCTACTCAGCAGGGGATAGAGTATCGCAAGAAAAATTCTGCACATTTTATCAGGATATAGTTGTCCCAAACGGAACTTTTGTCGATCTCAAATGCGCTATCTATGCGATTGAAGAATTCTTTGAAAACCCTGAAAGTCCCATGAAGAAAATTGATTGGATAGAATGTGAAGAGTTTGATGAATGGCCAGATCATGTTGTTTAAGGTTTAAAGAAAATGGATTTCCAACTCACAGAAGAACAGATCCTGATCCAGGATATGGCGCGGCAGTTCGCGGATAATGAACTGGCGCCCAATGCGGCCAAATGGGATGAGGAAAAATTCCTCGATCGGTCCGTTTTTGAAAAAGCTGCGGAGCTCGGCTTTATGGGGATTTATCAGCAGGAAGAATATGGCGGCACGGCCCTCTCTCGGCTCGACAGCGCGCTCGTATTTGAACAACTGGCAAGAGGCGATATTTCCCACACGGCGATGATCACCATTCATAATATGGCGACCTGGATGATTGACCGGTTTGGTTCGGATGATTTACGCGCGAAATATGTACCGAAATTGTGTTCGGCCGAATATATCGCGAGCTACTGCCTGACCGAGCCGGGCTCGGGTTCAGATGCGGCGTCCTTGACAACTAAGGCCGCTCGCGATGGCGACGATTATGTGCTGAACGGCACCAAGACGTTTATCTCAGGGGCAGGGTGGTCCGATATTTATGTTGTGATGGCGCGGACGTCAGATGACGGGGCGCGGGGCGTGTCGACTTTTGTGGTTGAAAAGGGTACGCCGGGCCTGTCCTTTGGCGCGATCGAAAAGAAGATGGGCTGGAACGC
>JAHDDX010000003.1 GCA_020629135.1 Hellea sp. | reverse complement strand
CAATTGCGTTTTGTGAAGCCGCTCTCTAGCCATTCGCGATAAGAGCGTCAACGACATTTAGTGTGATTTTTAAAAAAAATGGTGGGCGGTAACGGGTTCGAACCGCTGACCCTCTCGGTGTAAACGAGATGCTCTACCAGCTGAGCTAACCGCCCTTTAAAAATCCGCGCCTTAATGCGCCGAAGGTTTGCTTACGTCAAGCTTTTCTCCAAGAATAATTCCACTTAATTGGGCCGCATCGCTCTCGGTCCACTTAATTTTCTTGGGTCGGGTGATCAAAGCATGCTTTAGAACCTCATCCACGGTTGAAACCGGGATGATTTTTAGAGCTGATTTCACATTATCCGGTATTTCAGCGAGGTCCTTTTCGTTGTCGATGGGAATCAAAACCGTTTTGACACCACCGCGCAGGGCCGCCAGTAATTTTTCTTTCAACCCTCCGATCGGCAATACCCGGCCCCGCAGAGTTATTTCGCCCGTCATCGCCACGTCTTTGCGGACGGCAATATTGGTTAGAACGGACACCATGGCGGTAATCATACCAACCCCAGCCGAAGGTCCATCTTTGGGTGTTGCTCCTTCGGGCACATGAACGTGGATATCCGTACTTTGGAAGGCGCGCGGACTAATGCCAAGCTCCGGAGCACGGGCCTGCACATAAGAATTGGCCGCCGATATCGATTCTTTCATCACGTCTTTAAGATTACCCGTAATGGTCATCTTGCCCTTACCTGACATGGATACGGCCTCAATAGTCAGTATGTCACCACCAGCCTGGGTCCAGGCTAATCCAGTCACTACGCCGACCTGATTATCTTTATCGGTCTCACCAAATCGGAATTTTCGTACACCCAGATAATCGGGAAGATTTTTGGGTGTCAATGTCACCGTTTTCGTCTCCCCCGCCACGATTTGTTTGATCGACTTACGGGCTGCCCGCGCGAGTTCACGCTTAAGGTTCCGCACACCGGCTTCGCGAGAATAATAGCGAATAATATCGCGGATCGAGTCGTCTTTGACTTTGAATTCCTCATCTTTGAGGCCGTGCTCTTTGACCAAATCCGGGATCAAGTGCCGTTTGGAAATCTCAACCTTTTCGTCCTCAGTATAGCCCGGGATACGGATGATTTCCATCCGATCCAGTAGCGGTTGAGACATATTCAGCGAGTTTGCCGTGGTCAAAAACATCACATCAGACAGATCAAAATCAACGTCCAGATAGTGATCGTTAAACGTATCATTCTGCTCGGGATCAAGCACCTCTAAAAGGGCTGCTGCTGGGTCGCCACGGAAATCCGCGCCCATTTTATCAATCTCATCCAACAGGAATAAGGGATTGGAATATTTGGCTTTTTTCATCGACTGGATGATCCGGCCAGGCATGGATCCGATATAGGTGCGTCGGTGGCCCCGTATTTCAGATTCGTCCCGAACGCCGCCAAGCGATACGCGCACAAATTCGCGTCCCGTTGCGCGGGCGATTGACCTTCCGAGTGAGGTTTTACCAACACCAGGAGGCCCAACCAGGCACAAAATCGGGCCTTTGACTTTTTTAGTACGGGTCTGAACAGCCAGATGTTCAATAATCCGATCTTTGACTTTCTCAAGCCCGTAATGATCCGCGTCCAGAATATCCTGAGCTTGCTTGAGATCTTTACGCAGACGTTTCTTCTTGCCCCAAGGAACGGATAACATCCAATCAATATAGTTGCGGGAGACATTAGCCTCTGCCGACATCGGGCTCATCTGCTTGAGTTTTTTAAGCTCTGCTTCTGCCTTTTCACGGGCTTCCTTTGAAAACTTCGTATCGTCAATTTTTTGTTTTAACTCGGCAATCTCGTCAGGTGCATCACCATCCCCCAGTTCCGACTGAATGGCTTTCATTTGTTCATTGAGATAATATTCGCGTTGTGTCTTTTCCATCTGGCGTTTGACACGCCCCCGGATTTTCTTTTCGACTTTGAGGACACTTAATTCGGCTTCTATCAGGTCGAGAATTTTCTCCAGACGCCCAGCAACTTTCAGCTCTGATAAAAGCGCCTGTTTTTCATCCAGTTTGGCATTAAGATGCACAGCAATGATATCACTCAGCTTGCCTGGATCGCTGGTCTCGCTGACAGTTGTTTCAACTTCTTCAGCGATTTTTTTATTGAGCTTGGTGTAATTACCGAATTTCTTCAAAACAGTCTTGGCCAATGCATCGATCTCAGTCGCATCACCTGATTGATCTTGGGACAAAACCAATACCGCTTCGAAATACTCTTCCGTAGATGTGAAGGAGGATACGGCACCGCGCGCCTGACCCTCAACCAGCACACGTACGGTACCATCGGGCAGTTTCAGCAATTGCATGATTTTGGCAACACAGCCCTGCTGATGAACATCATCCGTTGTCGGCTCATCTAATGAAGGATCTTTCTGTGTGAGCAGAAAAATCTGTTTTTCCTGCTGCATAACCGCTTCGAGCGCTTTAATCGACTTATCACGACCCACAAAAAGAGGCACCACCATATGTGGGAAGACCACGATATCGCGTAAAGGTAAAACCGGTAATGTGAGCGTCTCAGACATAGTCATCCTCAATCTTTATATGCAATGGCCGTGCCATGCTTATTCAAGATTACGTGGGATCAAGCGCCGATGAATTCAACCCTTTGCCACGCAAAAAGTCACACATTCACCTGTTTTTTTACAGCGTTTACGACGCTTTTTCTGACGATTGTTTTCTGTCCGTATAAATCAGAAGCGGTTGCGCCGTGCCACTGACAACTTCGCCATTGATCACGACTTCTTCGACACCATCATATGTCGGCAGATTAAACATCGTATCCAGCAAAATGCCTTCCATGATAGAGCGCAAACCACGAGCGCCTGTCTTACGTGCAATCGCCTTTTTAGCAATTTCACTTAAGGCGTCGTCGGAAAAGCTCAGCTTCACCTCTTCCATGCCAAACAAGGTCTGATATTGTTTGACTAATGCGTTTTTCGGCTCAGTCAAAATCTTGATCAAGGCGTCTTCATCGAGATCTTCGAGGGTTGCAATAACCGGCAGACGACCAACAAATTCCGGAATTAGACCAAACTTCAACAAATCATCTGGTTCAACTTCACGCAGGATTTCACCGACGCGACGCTCATCAATATTTTTGATCTGAGCGCCAAAGCCAATCGTTGAACCTTCGCCGCGATTGGAGATAACCTTATCCAGGCCCGCAAATGCGCCGCCAACGACAAATAAAATATTGGTTGTGTCGACCTGTAGGAATTCCTGCTGCGGATGTTTGCGTCCGCCTTGCGGTGGAACGGAGGCAACCGTGCCTTCCATAATTTTCAGCAAGGCCTGCTGAACACCCTCACCTGAAACATCACGCGTAATCGACGGGTTATCTGACTTGCGACTGATTTTGTCGACTTCGTCAATATAGACGATGCCGCGTTGCGCACGTTCAACATTGTAATCCGCCGATTGCAGTAGTTTCAGAATAATATTTTCAACGTCTTCACCGACATATCCGGCTTCGGTCAAGGTTGTGGCGTCCGCCATAGTAAATGGTACATCCAGAATACGCGCCAGCGTTTGTGCCAAAAGCGTTTTACCACAGCCCGTTGGACCGATCAGAAGAATATTGGATTTCGCCAATTCCACCTCAGGCTCGGCGGTGGCGTGATTGAGGCGTTTATAATGGTTGTGAACAGCGACTGAGAGAACACGTTTTGCGAAGGCTTGTCCAATGACATAATCATCGAGAATTTCACAAATTTCCTGCGGGGTTGGCACGCCTTCCTGCGATTTAGCGATTGAGCCTTTACCCTCTTCACGGATAATATCCATGCAGAGCTCGACACATTCATCACATATAAAGACTGTTGGACCCGCAATCAGCTTTCTGACTTCATGCTGACTTTTGCCGCAAAAAGAGCAGTAAAGCGTATTTTTAGCGTCGCTACCTGATTTACTCATTTTATTTCAACCCGTTGTGTTTGCGGTCGGATTTGCAATTTCGATGCCGCAATTTCCCCAATTATCTGGTTCAATTTACGACAGTTTCCTTACAAATGCCTTACTTATCCTTATTCGACACGTTTTTTATACGCTTCGCAAGTCCAATATTATGACCCAAAATTAAGAATCTTCATCCCTATGCGTGTAAACATGGTCAACAATTCCGAAATCATGGGCTTCTTTTGCGGTCATAAAGTGATCCCGATCCAATGTCTTTTCAATTGTTGCGAGCTTCTGCCCCGTATGTTTCACATAAATTTGATTGAGGCGTTTCTTCATGGCCAGAATGTCCTGCGCATGACGTTCGATATCCGAAGCCTGACCACGGAACCCACCAGATGGCTGGTGAACCATAATCCGTGCGTTTGGCAATGCGACCCGCATGCCCGGCTCACCGGCCGATAATAATAGAGATCCCATTGAGGCCGCCTGCCCGATGCAAACTGTTGATACTGGACACTTAATATATTGCATCGTGTCATAGATCGCCATGCCGGACGTCACGACGCCGCCGGGCGAATTGATATACATTGAAATTTCTTTTTTCGGATTTTCTGACTCCAGAAACAGCAATTGCGCTGTGACGACGCTTGCCATCCCGTCTTCGACCGGGCCGGTCAAAAAGATTACTCTGTCCCGTAATAGTCTGGAGAAAATATCGAAGGCCCGTTCGCCCCGGCTAGACTGCTCCACCACGGTGGGAACAAGGTTCATATATTGGTCGATGGGATCTTGCATGGGTTCGGTCCTAATCTAGAAAAGAATCACTTCTAAGGGTGACTGTTAAACGAAAGTATTACCTGTATATTGACACAATTGAAAATTGTTCAAGATGCGTGCCAGTTTTTCATAAAAAAACCCGACCAATAGGCCGGGCTTAGTAAAATCATCGTGATCAAGCTTAAATCATCTCGTCTTCTTCAAACAAAACGTCTTTCTCAACTTTTTTATCTGTGACTTTGGCCTTCTCGATAATCAAATCAACGACCTTCTCTTCATAGATAGGGGCTCGGAGTTGAGCGACAGCTTGCGGGTTCTTTTGGTAAAACTCAAAAACCTGCTGTTCCTGCCCTGGGAATTGACGCGCCTCGGCGACCATGGCTTGCTGTAATTCTTCATTTGAAATTTGAACATCAGCTTTTTGACCCATCTCAGCCAAAACCAATCCCAAACGCACTCGGCGCTCGGCGATCTTGCGATAGTCTTTTTCAAGCTGTTTGTCCGTTTTCTTGGCATCTTCTTCGTCAAGATTACCGGCTTCTTTCTCAGCCTGAACCTGTTGCCAGATAGCGGAGAACTCAGCTTCGACCATGCCTGGCGGCAAATCAAATTTGTGCTTTTTGTCCAGCTCATCCAAAATCGCACGCTTTAGCTTCATGCGGCTTTGCATGGTGTATTCGTTTTCAACCTGCTCTTTGACGGTTTCAGTCAATTTTTCCAGGTTCTCGAACCCAAACCGCTCAGCCAGTGCATCATCGACTTCAGCAGGCTTCGCCCCGCGAACTTCGATAACTTCTGTTTCAAACACGGCTTCTTTTCCGGCTAAGTCAGCTGCCTGATAGTTTTCAGGGAATGTCACTGTAACATCCAACTTATCGCCGGCTTTAGCCCCAACCAGTTGATCTTCAAACCCTGGAATGAAAGACCCTGATCCGAGAACCAGCTCATGCTCGTCGAGTGAGCCGCCTTCAAAAGCTTCGCCGTCAATACGTCCAACAAAATTGATGAGTACAGCATCCTCATTTTTGGCTTTAGCCGTTTTGGCTTTCTTTTTATAAGTCTTTTGCCCTTCAGCCAAAGTGCCCAGGCGTTCGGTTACAACATCGTCTGTGATTTCAGATGTCAAACGCGTGAACTTAAGTTTCTCAGGATCAGCCGGTTCAAATTCAGGGATCATTTCAACAGTCAGTTGATATTCCAAATCCGCTTCGCCATTTGTAACTTCTTCGCCGTTCGCGCGCAGGTCAATTTTGGGCTGACCCGCCGGACGGATTTTATTGTCGTTGATTGCTTGCTGGCTGGATTCGTTAACAACGTCCTCAACCACATCTTTCATAATGGATTGACCAAACATTTTCCGGATATGGCTTGTTGGGACTTTGCCGGGACGAAACCCTTTCAAGCTAACCTGTGGCTGCATTTCCTTGATCTTGGCGTCCAGCTTTTCAGACAGCTCTTCTTTGGGAACTGTCACCGCGTAGGTCCGCTTTAAACCTTCTGCTTCAACTTCTTTAATCTGCATGTCGACTTCCATCCAATTTATAATCCAGTTAAACGAACGTCTCAGTTGTACGCTCTGCATAACTTGGGCTGTGCAGGTAAAATTTGGAGCGCCTTATGTCACTTTGTCTGGCAATAGGCAACATGCGAGATTAAGGAAAATACCTTAATTTTCAGTCGGGGCTTGCATAAACGTCCAATATTTGCATGTTCGCCGAAATTTTTAGCCCGGAAAGGCCAAGGTCTTGTTAGATTTTCTACGCGAATCGACACCTTATTGGGTTTATTGGTTCGCTTTTCTAGGTCCATTTTGGCAAGAAGACGCTGCAGTTGCCTTTGCCGCGACAGCATCAGCAAGTGGTATGGGGCGCCCTCTTCCATTGTTTATCGCAATTTATGTTGGTCTGTTTTTATCAGATATCTGGAAATACTGGCCTGGCTATTACGCGCTCAAGGTCAAACGCTTTGCTCATTATGCCGAGAAAAAACACGTCACCGACCTTAAAGATAAAGTTCAGACAAACCTGCTGGCAACCTTGTTTGCTGCCAGATTTATTCCGCTGACCCGTATTCCGGCCTATGTCGCTTGCGGTTACTTCCACGTCAACTATATCAAATATTGTCTATATATCGCGATAACGGCGCTGGTTTACGTCGCTCTGGCTTTTGGCATTTGTCATTTGCTGGGTACAATATTAGGTGAGCATCTCAAATGGGCCTTGCCCGCGATTGGTATTCCGATCGTTATACTTTTTCTCTGTTACAATTATTGGAAAGCTCGGCGCAGCGAATCGAAGGCTGGGTCAACCGAGTAAGTCCGTTGAAAAGGCAGTCTCGTTCGGCCAAGAATTTACAATATATTGTACAATTTCTCAATATTTTGAGAAATCCAGACTTTTTGATTTGTTTTTCTATGAAAGCTTGCCATAACGCCATCTGTTCTCATTTTGAGGACTAAGGCAGGTGGTTTGGTTGCCCCACATCGATTGAGCCACCTGCTGATAGTTTTTTCAGCACTTAATCTTTTTTCGGTTGATAATTTTCGTCGTGCTTGGCGAGCACTTCATTTGCCACAAACAACCCAGCCTCCAGCGATCCGCCCACAACGACGCCCTTCCCTTCCTGAAATAGATCAGGGACGACACCCGTATATCTGACTGGCACGACCGCATCATTTAGTGGTGAGCCATCAAAATCTTCTACGAAATCGATCACTTCAAATGCGATCGTTAAATCGCCTGTTTGGGTGACCGTCCCGGGGTTGACGATGCCGCCAATTCGAAATTCATCTGACTCGGGAATAAAATCTGAAGCAACAACCTCTGAGGGATTATAAAAAAACTGGGTATTGTCGTTTAGTGCGCTCATTAAAAACCCGGTCCCGGCGACCAACGCCGATCCAATGGCTAGGACTAATAATATGCGCTTATTTCTATGACGGGGCCTCATGACCTTTTCCTTATTCAATTGACATGAAAATGGCGCGATATCGCGCACTTGTAAATTCAAATCGCCTGCGTCACTGTGAACCTGAACAATAGTTCTGATTCAATATGACGTTTTTCGACTATAAACTTAAATTCGACCAAGTAGCGGCGTCACGGGGTGACTTGACCCTTTTTGACGGTTTGTCTTTTGAACTATGCCCAGGACAGCTCATCTGGCTGCACGGCGCCAATGGATCGGGTAAAACGACAATTTTGACATTGGCCACAGGATTTCGCGTCCCCACAAGCGGTGAAGTCACCTGGTCTGAGACCGACGAGTTTTGTGCCCCGGAAGACATTGTGGTCTATCAGGGCCACCAGGACGCCTTGAAATCTGACCTTACGGTTTCCGAAGATTTAGAGTTTTGGATTGATACCTATAATTCCGAACAAAAACTCTCAGACATTTTAAGCCTTGTTCAGTTGACCGAACGACGAGATTTACGTTGCGGACAATTATCCGCGGGCCAAAAACGCCGCCTTTCAATTGCCAGACTGATCATCAGCGAAAAACCGGTTTGGATCATGGATGAACCAATGGCGGCAATTGACAAATCTGGCCAAGATTTGATTTTGAACCTGATCACCGAACATGTTCGTTCGGGCGGAGCTGTATTGCTGGCCACACATCGTCTTTTACGCTCACTCGGTATTTCAGCCCAAAGCCTGTCATTGGAGCTTAGCTGATGGGCGATATAATCATTCGAGATTTAAAGCTGGCCTGGCGGAATAAATTTTCATGGTGGCAGGGCCCGTTTTTCTTCATCCTATTTATCACCCTTTGTGTACTCGCCCTTAACCCGGGCGGCACTTTGCAAACGGAAATTGCGGGTCCATTGATTTGGATTGGCGTCTTGTTCAGCTTGTTTTTAAATTTCACCTCGCTTTTTCAAACGGATTTCCAGGACGGAACTCTTGAAGCTCTACAATTGTCCGGAGTTGGCAATTTGAACATTGTCTCGGCTAAGGCTGTTACATTTTTCCTGACCTCTTTCTTGCCCTTTCTGGTTATTTTACCAATTGCGGGCTTGATCATGTCACTATCGACGGGATTGATTTCCGCGATTGGGATATCGCTTTTAGTTTCCGCGCCGGCCCTTATCGCCTATGGCGTTTTGTCAGGTGCACTCTTGGGAAGAATGAATTCAGCCAGTTTCCTTGTCATTTTAGTTATCGCGCCACTCGTAATTCCGGTGCTCATTTTTGGGACGGCTGCAATCAACTCTTATATGATGGAAGGCCTAAGAGCCGTTGAGTTTAAAGCCCTGCTCGGTATAAACCTCATCGCACTTGCCATCGGATTACCGGCGGCAGCAGCGGCACTGAAAGCCAATTTGGAATAATCATGATCAATTACCTGGCCAACCCAAAGCGTTTTCTAAATTTCGAACGCATTGCCGCGCCTATCTTCGGAACTGTCGCGGCCCTTTGTTTTGTCATAGGCATCTGGCTGGGCTTGTTCAACTCGCCTGCGGATGAAGTCCAAGGGGAATCTGTTCGGATCATGTATGTTCACGTCCCCGCCGCATGGTCGGCAATGATGGCCTATGCAGCTTTAGCGATCGCTAGCTTTGTCAGTTTTGTCTGGCGCCATTCACTAGCAGATAGTGCGGCAAAGGCATTTGCCTTAAACGGCGCAGTGTTTACGTTTTTGGCGCTGGCCACAGGCAGTCTTTGGGGCAAACCAACCTGGGGGACATGGTGGCAATGGGATGGCCGAATGACCTCAGTTCTAGTCTTATTATTTATCTATTTAGCCTATTTGTGTTTGTGGTCCTTTATGGAAGACGAAACCCGCACCCGCCGTATAGCGGCCATTTTCGCCATGGTTGGCGCAATCAATCTCCCGATTATAAAGTTTTCAGTCGAATGGTGGAACAGCCTTCATCAACCGGCCACTATTTCCAATATTGGCGCGCCGGGTTTACCTGCCGAAATGGCCTGGCCCTTAGCCGTGATGACCCTCGCCTATACCATGTTGTTTGCCTGGCTCTCGCTCACCCAGATTAAAACAGATATATTACGACGGCAGGCCAAGCGGGCTTCGCAAAAACCAGCCTCCAAGATCAAATTGGAGACCTTGTAATGTTGGATTTCGGGCATCATACGGTCTTTATTCTTGCCGCCTACGGCATATCTGTTACTGCGTTAGGCGGATTGATCTGGCATACGGTTAGAAACCGAAAGTGAGCAACGAAATCGACGATCTCGGGCCAACCCCTTATGACCGTATGCGCGAATTGATGAAACGCCTGCGAACGCCAAATACAGGCTGTCCTTGGGACGTTGAACAAACGTTTGAAACCATCGCCCCCTATACCATTGAAGAGGCCTATGAGGTCAGCGAAGCCATACGCCAGAACGATATGGTATCTCTCAAAGAGGAATTGGGAGACCTTGTATTTCAGGTCGTTTTTCATGCTCGGATGGCCGAAGAAATCGGAGCCTTTGACCTTGATGATGTTTGTGATGGACTGACCCAGAAAATGGTTCGGCGGCATCCTCATGTTTTTGGCGCCGAGGGCCAACGGGAGAGTGCCGAAGTTCAGACCATTGCCTGGGAGCAGGCAAAAGCCGAAGAGCGCGCTGCAAAAAAGACCGACGAAACTTCAAGTGTCCTGGATGGTGTTGCTTTGGCTTTACCCGCATTAATGCGGGCGGAAAAACTTCAAAAACGGGCGGCCCTGGTCGGCTTTGACTGGCCATCGCTTGAAGGTGTGACCGACAAAATTGTTGAAGAGGCGCAAGAATTGGCGGACGCGTCCGCTGACGGCTCGCAAGAACAAATCGAAGAAGAAATGGGAGATCTTTTATTTGCGGTTACTAATCTGGCCAGAAAATTGGGCGTCGACCCCGAAGAGGCCCTGCGCAAAACCAACCAGAAATTCACAGACCGCTTTCATCATATTGAACGGGAAGCCAGGAAATCCGAAAAAGATATCAACGCCATGAGTTTGGACGAGATGGAAGCGCTTTGGCAGGCCGCTAAACGAAAATAATTAAGCGGCAACCACCAGTTTCGGATGACGTGCTTTTAGCTTTCCGACCTCGGCATCGTCTAATTGCACGTGAATCAGATAGGTCCCCTTTTCATCCATCTGCTCATCAATGACATGTCCATGTCTATGTAACCAGGCCCTGACTTCGAAATCTTTGGGACTAATTTGAACTTTGATCACGTCGTCCTGAGCACTGAGATGACTTTGAATGCCGTGAAGCATTTCTTGAACACCCTCTCCTGTAATCGCGCTGACTAAAAAGGCCGATGTCATATCGTCAAATTGTTGCGTTGCATCGGCACGCTCAGTTAAAGCCTGTCTTTCAACCTCACTTAACGCGTCGGATTTATTCCAGATCTCAATAATCGGTTGTTCAAATTCAGGACCGGCTTCAATTTGCGCCAAGACTTCAAGCACCTCTTCACAGCGTCGCTCGCTGAGTGGGTCAGAGATATCCCGCACATGTAAGATCAAATCCGCTTCCTTGACTTCTTCCAAGGTTGCGCGAAAGGCGGAAATCAAATCCGTCGGCAAGTTGGCAATAAATCCAACTGTGTCTGATAAAATTGCCGGGCGCCCATTTGGCAATGGGAGTATACGGTGCGTGGTGTCCAGCGTCGCAAACAACATGTCTTTGGCCAGAACATCACCCTCTGTCAGGCGGTTGAATATTGTCGACTTACCGGCATTTGTGTAGCCGACCAAAGCCACAACCTTCTCTGGCGCACGCTTACGTTGGCGGCGCTGCAAACCACGTGTTCGGCGGACCTGTTCGAGCTGACGCCGGATCTTGGTCATTTTATCGTTAAGTACCCGACGGTCGGCCTCAATCTGAGTTTCACCGGGTCCCGCCAGGAACCCCTGACCGCCTCGTTGACGTTCCAAATGGGTCCAAGTCCTGACCAGACGAGAGCGTTCATAGGACAGACGCGCCAATTCGACCTGCAATCGCCCCTCTTTCGTTGCGGCGCGTAAGCCAAATATCTCAAGGATTAGTCCAGTACGATCAATGACTTTGACGTTCCAGATTTTTTCTAAATTTCTTTGCTGAATAGGTGACAAATCTGAATTGAGCACGATTATATTGGCTTTACTCTCACCAATTCGCGCTTTGATTTCCGCGATCTTACCACCGCCCAAATAATTGCCGACATGAATGGAACGGATCGGGATGATTTCGGCATGGGCTAACTCAACCCCAAGTGCCTCAGCAAGACCCGACGCCTCTTCTAAGTCATATTCTGCAATCGCTGCGCTTTGATGCACGCGCGGATGTAAAACAATCGCGCGGTCAGGCTTCGCTTCCTGTGAAATCAAGGACGAACTCAATCTGCGTCGTCTACCACTTCTGGGTCAAACAATTGAACCGGACCAGACGGCATAATTGTCGAAATCGCATGCTTATAAACCAATTGAACCTGTCCATCACGTCGGAGCAGGACACAAAAATTGTCAAACCAGGTCACCACACCTTGCAGTTTAACACCATTCATCAAAAAGATTGTCAGGGGTAATTTTGATTTGCGAACCGAATTCAGGAATGCGTCTTGTAAGTTTTGTTTTCGTTCACCCGACATGGTAACACCTTCAATATTATTATTGTTATCCATATTTAAGTGTCGTTTGGGTGGTTTTGCAAGAGCCTTCGATAGACTTAACTGCATCAAAAACCTAATTTTTCCACATTTTAGGGGACAATATCGATAAAAAGGCCAGAACCTCAACCCGGCCAATCAACATAAGGACGCAGGTTATAAAGAGTTGGCTATTGGAGAACGATTCGTATCCGGCTACCGGCAAAGTGTAATCCAATAATGGCCCCATATTACTAAGGGTCGCCGCACTCGCGGTAACGGCTGTAGGGAAGGTCATCCCAACCGCACTCAAAGATAAAATTCCCATTGCAAAAACAAATGTATAGCCAAAGAAATACATCCAAATCGACAGAAATGCTTCGTCCGGAATAATTTGGCCCCTGAACCGAACAGGCACAACGCGAGATGGATGTGTCAGCCGGCTGAGATCGGTTTCAAAATGCCTGAACAAAAGCAATATTCTGATCAGCTTAACACCACCGGCTGTCGACAAGGCCGAGCCTCCAACTAAGGCGAACATAATCAATATAATCGGAGGAACCATTTCCAAGCCGATCACGTGGTAGTCATAACCCGTGGTCGTGGCGAAAAAAACGGCCTCAGGTAACAAAGTCCCTAATTGGCCTAGATCCGTATATAATACGCCCAATAAAAACAAAAATGCGATTATTCCCAACAAAGTGCGATGTTCGACATTGCGAATAATCGCAAACAGGTTTTGTCCTGTTCGAATTCTTACGAAATCCCACAAAATTGAAACGTTAAAAGCGCCCAATAAGCAGGCCATACACAGAGCAAAAATCCCAATCGGATTTACATAGCTATTTAACATTCCTTCGCTGGGCATGAGACCGCCCGTTGATACAGAGGTCAACGATAAGCAAAACGCTTCAAAAACAGGGGTTCCGGACACGACTAAGAAAACAAAGGTCGTAAAGGAAATTACGCCGTATACCCCGGCAATTGCTTTCCCGATCCCTGAGATTCGCGAAAACAATTCACCTTTTTTGAAGGTAAATAGCATCGACCTGTGAATACCCGTGCCTTTCAAATTCAAGGCAGCCAAAATAACCACCGCAAAAGTCGCAACTACAACCCCACCAGCCCATTGGATGAGACTTCGCCAAATGTGTAATGTTCGCGCTAAATTATCTGCATCTAGGGTCGACGCCCCGGTCGTCGTGATCGCAGATACGGCTTCAAAAAAGGCGATCGTGATTGTGGGCGCGGCCCCGCTTAATCGAAATGGAATTGCAACAAATAACGGTATAACGACCCAGAACACTAAGAGGAATGCCAATGCATCCGTCTTAGTTTCTTTGGCCGGAATGTTTCGCGTTGCGAAAATAAATATCGAACCCAGCAAGCCAATGACGATAGACAAAACCGCAAACAATATTGCGAGGCTGACATCTTGAAACAGAAGCCCGGAAAGAGCCGTAATGGCCATAAAGACAGCAATTATTGCAAGGCATTGCCCGAGCCACAAAAATAGCCGGTTAATGGCCATATTTAAAAGTAATCCAGATTGACTCGGAATAACTGCTCAACATCACGCAAACTGGATTTTTCAGCCAAAAGGACGACGTGATCACCTACTTTGGCGACATAGCTACCCGTAGGATAGATAACTTTGCCATCACTAATAATGGCGCCAATTGAAATGCCTTCAAAATCACCGGCTTCGTCAAGACGCTTTCCAGCTAATGGCGACGATTCTAAAACTTCGCCTTCTATGACTTCGGCGCTACCATCCATCAGCGTATAAACATCTAAAATTCGGCCTCGTCTGACATGTCGTAAAATAGACGAAACTGTCGTTGCACGTGGATCAATAACCATATCAATTCCCAGTTCCGACTGAAGGTCCTGCATTGAGACTTCATTGATCAAGCTAATCGTATTTTTAGCCCCTAATTTCTTAGCTAATACGCCGGCCAATATATTCGTTTTATCATCATTGGTCAGACACAAAACCAATTCCGCATTCTGAACACCGGCTTCTTCCTGTATCTCTGCATTCATAGCGTCACCGTTTAGGATAACGGTTTGCTTGAGATTGACGGCGGCCCGTTCGGCCTTTTTCTTATTCTGTTCGATAATTCGCGTCCGTATGCCTGAAACGTCTTCGAGTTCATTGGCAACATAAGCCCCAATATTGCCACCCCCGATAATAACGATATGGCGCGCACGGTCGGTATTATTCCCAATAATATCAAGCAGGCGCGTCGCATCTTCGGTCCGAACAATAAAATAGGCGGAATCACCCACATATAAAGGATCATCTGGTGACGGAGCAAAAATACGGCTTTCGCGCCGGACCCCGACAATTTTTGCATGAAGGTCTGGAAACAAATCCGGAATTTGCCGGATCGGCATATTAATAATGGGGCAATCTTCTTCGATTTCCAATGCCAGTAATTTAACCCGTCCCTCTGCAAAGGGAACCACGTTAAATGCGCCAGGTGTATTCAGACGCCTTAAAATCGACTTGCCGATTTCGACCTCTGGCGAAATGATGATGTCGATTGGCATATTTGCACGACTATACAAATCATTCCATTCATTGCCCAAATAAGATTGCGACCGAATTCGAGCAACCTTAGTCGGCACGTTAAATAGTGAATGCGCAACCTGACAGGCCACCATATTGACTTCGTCCGAATGGGTCACGGCAATGACCATGTCGGCTGTTTCAACACCGGCTGCTTTTAAAACGTCTGGATAGGCGCCGTGCCCAACCACACCGCGCACGTCGAGTTCTGTTGTAATATTCCTTATTAAGTCAGGCGCCAGATCAACCACGGTAACCGTGTTGTTTTCAACCGACAAACGTGTTGCGATACCATGTCCAACACGCCCTGCCCCGCAGATTATAACTTTCACTGACCTTCCCCATCAGCTCGTTTTGATGGGGTCACTCCTAATGATTTTAGTTTTCGGTGCAAGGCTGATCTTTCCATACCGACAAAACTGGCAGTCTTGGAAATATTGCCGCCAAAGCGCTCAATCTGCGCTTCAAGATAGTCGCGCTCAAAATGTTCCCGGGCATCTCGCAGCGGCATAGCTATTATTTTATCGTTCGAATCCTGCCGGGCTCCGGTCCGGACAACCGATACCTCAGGCGGCAAAGTATCCAGGGTAATAGGGTCTGCGGGATCCCCGGTCGCCAGAATAAGAAGCCGTTCAACATTGTTACGGAGCTGCCTCACATTACCTGGCCACCCATGGGCCTGCAGAGCAGCCATAGCGTCCGGGCCGATTGAACGTGGCGGCAAACCGGTCGATGCGGAAAGACGAGTGATAAAGTGGTTCACAAGATCCGGAATATCTTCCCGGCGCTCTTTCAAGGACGGCACTGCCAATGGCATCACATTTAGCCTGTGAAACAAATCTTCTCTGAAATTTCCAATCCGCGACTCGGCCTCTAAATCACGCGACGTTGATGTGATAACTCGAACGTCAACCTGCACATGGTCCACGCCGCCCACCCGTTGAAATTTCTGTTCTAGTAATAATCGGAGCAATTTCCCCTGCGTTTCAAGCGGCATATCACCGACTTCGTCTAAATAAAGCGTCCCATTATGCGCCATTTCCAAAAGGCCCGGCTTGATGCTCTGGCCATCCTCAGAAACAACTCCAAACAACTCCTGCTCAACGCGCTCTGGCACCATCGATGCTGCATTTACTGCGATGAACGGCCCGCCTGAGCGGCCCGAATGACCATGTATCAATCGGGCAACGAGTTCTTTTCCTGACCCTGACGGCCCGTATATCATGACCCGGCTATTGGTAGGGGCAATACGCGCTAACTTAGCCCTGATCTGCGAAATGACGGGAGAATGCCCGATTAAGGAATCATCCGCGACAGTTCGGCCCTTTAGCTCAGCATTTTCACGGCGTAATCGGGCATTTTCAAGAGCCCGACTGACGGTCACCAAAAGCTTTTCCGATTTGAAAGGCTTAACAATATAATCAAATGCCCCTTTGCGAATAGCAGAGACGGCTGTTTCCACCGTTCCATGGCCGCTAATAACGATAACAGGTAAGTCAGCATGGTCCCGTTTCAAAACGTCCAAAAGTTCAATCCCATCCATTGAACTTCCTTTCAACCAGACATCCAGAACAATAAGCGAAGGCACCCGGGCTTTGACCTCATCCAAGGCCGCATCACTGGTTCCAGCCGTTCGGACCCCATAGCCCTCATCAGCCAAAATACCGGCAATCATTTCTCGAATATCGTCTTCGTCTTCGACAATCAAAATGTCATGTTTCATGCGTCATAGTCTTTCTTCTAAGAAATCGTCCTGGACAGATAAATTCGTTATCTGTTCCGGCAATGGGAATAACACTCGGATTCGAGCACCCGGAAGGTCATCGGGCCTGGCTGATAAAATTATGGAACCGCTGTGATCTTCTATAATACGCTTGACGATCGCCAGACCCAATCCTGTGCCGCTATCGCGGGTGGTTACGTAAGGTTCTAAAACCCGCTCGACATCTGGAAATGGCCATCCTTTGCCATTATCATCTATGCAAATTTCAATATTGTCATTTTGAATTGAGACATTTGTCACAACAACGCCATCCGGCTCATCGAGACCGGACTGATCAACGCGAGCCGTTACTGCTTCCGCCGCGTTTTTATAAATATTGGTGAAAGCTTGCGACAACAGGCGTTCATCGCATTTAAACGAGATTGGGGCATTTGAATTCTGATGCAATTCAAATCTAATATCTGGGAATGCCACGCCTTGAGCGAACAAGACGTCATCAAGGATTGGTCCAATCTGGCGCATTTTAAATTCCGGCTTAGGCATTCTGGCGAAAGTCGAAAACTCGTTGACCATATCTTCCAAACTGCCGACCTGACGGATAATTGTTTCGGTACAATTGTCAAACGTCTCCGGATCTGAGGAAATTTCTTTGCGATATTTCCGGCGAAGCCGTTCAGTTGACAACAGAATCGGTGTCAGCGGGTTTTTAATTTCATGCGCAATTCGTCTCGCAACTTCGCGCCAGGCGGATTGACGTTGCGCCGCAACCAAACGAGTCATGTCGTCAAAGGTTATCACCCATCCTGTTTGGGCCTCGCCGTCTTCATATCCCGAAACTCTAAGATCAAAAACCCGTACGCCATCATCCGTATCAAGCTCAATTTGATCTTCAAAACGACCAAATACATTTTCACGTGCTGAGTTAAATGCGTGCGCGAATTCCGGGAATACGGTGGCGATTGGCCGATCAAGAAGATCCAGCATTGTAACATTCAACATTAATTCCGCCGACGAATTCATCAACGTAATACGTCCGTCTTCCGACAAACCGATAACACCCGCGCGAACCCCCGAAAGTACCGCCTCTGAAAACTGGCGGCGACGTTCTGAAATGCCGTGCTCACGCACAAGATCGTCTCTTTGTGTGTTCAATTGCCGGGTCATTCGGTTAAACGCACTACCCAGATCAGAAATTTCCCCCCATTCACCGCGCACGGCGACCCGGGCACTCAAATCACCCTGACGCACTTTTTCAGCCGCATCCACCAAAGTTCCTAAGGGTTGAATAACCCGATTAGCGAGCAACAAGCCCAACCAAATTGCGGCAAATAAAACCAGAAGCGCGGTCTCGAAGAAAATCAGGAAAAATATTTTTCGAAACACATCTTGATTTTCGTCATACCGATCAAGCGCCAAGCTCGAGTCTTCAATATCCGACATACTCGATAATATTCCGACATTGGATTTCAAATATTGACCAACAATCAAAAAGGTGTTGTCATAGCCTTTCAACTTGGAAAATCCGACCAGATAATCGATATCATCGCGGGTTTGAACACCAGGTTTACCTTCATTTTCAAGATAGTCGAAAACGAATGGATCCGGGATTTTAAGTTCAGGTGATCGGGGCCCGACAACCCGTGAATATATTTGCCCTTCGCGGTTTAGGACATAAATAGCATCGACATCTAAACTGCGTGAAAATCTTTGAAGATAGGCCGTATAGGTTATTCTGTTTTCAAAAAGCGACCTGTTGTTTTCAAGAAAACTCTGCGTCGCAACGACTTGAGGCAAAAGCTCACCCAATTCCTGGGTTAGATAATTCCCCAAAAATTCATTGGCATCATTTAAGGTAGATCGGACATCTTTACCGAACAGATCGTTGATATTTTTAGAAATCAATGAGGAAGAAAAGCCACCAACTAAGATCGCAGGCAGCAAGGCAGCCAAACTAAAAATAAGAACAAAACGTCGATGTAATAATGGCGCGGATCGCCTGAATTTCTTGGCGAATAACAAATTCCATACGCGTGTGATCAAATAAATACCGAGCAGTAGAATCAACACCAGATTAAATAATAATACCGGATAGGCTTGCGCTGAGCGGGCCGGATCTTCTGATAAAGATTGCAAACTCGCAAAAACTGTCAGGAATGCCGCTGTTACAAACAAAATCCCGAACAGCGTAGATCGTATGATGCGCGGCGCAGCATAAGTGTTATTAGCTGACGAATTGCGTCCTGATGAATTTGGACTGGAATTGACCATCCGAATATATTAAAGCAACTTTGTTAAAAACTGTTACCATTTTACATCAGTGTTGCATTTTATCAACGCCTTAAATCATTCGAAATTTCAGCTTATTTTCAAAGACTTAATACGGGTTCGCAAAGTATTTCTGTGAATGCCCAGCAATTCAGCTGCCTTCACACGATTTCCACCTGTCCTCTTTAAGGCTTCGAGTAAAAGCGGTTTTTCAATCCAGCTAATGGCCTCCTGATAAGGAGTTTCACAATCAAGTTCGTTTGAGCTCAGATTAAACAATCTGGCACAAGCCAGTTCAAGCAAGTCTTCAAACTTACCAACTTGCCGATCTCCTAATTTCCCGCCCAGCTCTTTATTAAATTCTTCAAGAACCATATCCGCCGTAATGACATCATCCGAATAAAGAAGCGAAAGACGTCGAACCATATTCTCTAATTCACGCACATTCCCCGGCCAATTGTGCCGCGCCAAGACATCCAACGCTTCGGAGGAAAAACGCCTGGACGCTCCTGATCCGGATTGCAGCGCCAGGAAACTTTCCGCGAGTTCCAATACATCTTGGTCGCGATCGCTAAGTGCCGGCACCCTGATTTCAGCAACATTGATGCGGAACAGAAGGTCGTCACGAAAAACCCCATCATCCACTAGAGCTCGCAAATTCTTGCGAGTCGAAGATATGACCCGTGGCCGATCAAATGCTGGAATATATTCCGACTCCGTTAAAAACGATAATAAGGCTTCCTGTTGATCAAAGTTTAGATGGGCTATTTCATCTATATAGAGATCGCCCCCATTGACTTTTTGCAAGGTCAGGGAGGTATTGCTGAATTCATTCGTCCTTAAAAAAGGCCGGTTCGATCGGTGACCTCCATCATGTAACAAACGCGCGACAAGATCTTTACCGGTCCCGACTTCGCCTTGGATGAGAACGGGTAGGTCTCCTGAGGCAAACCTGGAAACTGCCCGATATACCGGCTGCATTGCCGAACTTCGCCCTATCATTGGTAGTTTCAAATTTGAGGGTTTAACCTTTTTCTTGCTTGGATTTACGCTTTTACCGGCGCGGGCAACGGCTTGTGTAACCTCTTCCAGATCAAAAGGCTTAGGCACATATTCAAACACTTTGTGTTGCCCGGATTTAAGTGCCGTATTGACGGTGTTATTGGCGCTAATGATGATGATCGGAATATCCGGACGGTCTTGTACGATTTCGGGCAGCGTCTCAAAAACTTCACTCCCGCCCATCATTACGTCCGTAAGGATGATATCTCCGATCCCGGAACTGGCCCATTTTGCAAGCGTTTGTGCATTATCCGTCGCCTTGACCGTGTGCCCGGCCCTCGTCAGGGTTTTACTGAGAACAAGGCGAATGCTATCGTCATCATCTGCGAGTAAAATTTCATATTTCATCGTTTCGACTCCGGCGAAGGATTAGCCTGAGATAGAGGCAGATATATTGAGAAGCTGGTCCAGCCATTTTCATGATGGACCGAGATTTGACCGTGATGGGCTGACACCACTTTAGACACGAGTGACAGACCTAACCCCTGCCCCATGGGCTTGCTGGAAACGAAGGGTTGAAACAATTTATCTCTAACATCGGGTGAAATACCCGGCCCATTGTCAGAGACTTTGATAACAATGGGTAAGTCCCGATAACCATCGTCATCGTCTAATTTTTGCCGTATCCCCCTACGAAAGGAAGTTTCCAGTCTAATTTCATTTCCATGCCCCGAATTTTCAATAGATTCTATTCCGTTTTTTATCAGGTTGATGACGGCTTGAATCAGTCCGTCAACATGACCGCTCGCAGCCGGAACAGATGGGTCGTAATGTTCCGTGATTTTAATGTCAGACTTTAGGGAATTGACTAAAACCGCCCGCGCCTGTTGAAGCACAGCATGGATATTGACCGGTGTTAATTCGCCGGTATCTACATCACCCAGCCTTTCCATCCGATCAGTCAGTCGCCCTATACGCCCTATTTCAGATTGAATAAGACGGATGAGATCTTTTCCGTCCTCGCTGTCTATATCCAGTCCCAGCAGTTGCGCGGCACCATTTATCCCGGCCAGTGGATTTTTAATTTCATGGGCCAGCATACGCCCCATTGCCGCCATGGCTTCGCCGCCTGAATCCCCCACTGAACGAGGCTTTTCAGACGTCATCAGGCAAACACCGATCGCATTCTGGGATGGAAACATTTGAACATCACAATCTTCAGTGCCGCCAAGCCTATGAGTTACGGTCAACCCGTGGATCTTGATCGACGATAAGCTTTCGCGAACTTTTGCGCTGACATCAAACAAACTTTCTCCATCGTCAAACAGATCGGCCAGCAATTTGCCTCGCAAAGCGTTCAACGACTGCCCAAGATATCCTTGCGCCGCCACATTGGCCCATTGGATTTCTAAGCTATCAGGACAAGCCTCCAATACTGCGATCGGCATATCTTCTAAAATGGATTGGGCCGACGAAATCATGCCGCAACTTCTTGGCCTACTTCATACGCTAAGCGTAAAAGCTCAATGACCTCGCTTGGATCAAACGACCGACAAATAAGAGATTTATGCCGATCTCTTTCAGAAACATCTTTGTCAGTCAGAGCCTCTTCGACATAGCCCGCAAGATGTTTTCGCGCGACACGCACGCCCTTACCTTCTCCGTAAAAGGCTAAAATGTCCTGATAGTGAGCAATAGCAATATCTGACTTCTGGAGAGGCGAGAGTGGAATAAACTCTGGCTCCGCTTGATCAATTGTCGCCCGAACTTCCGAAATAAGCCAAGGCCGACCAATAAGGCTTCGCCCTAGCATGACGCCATCGCAACGAGATTGTCCCATAGCCAATTCAGCCGTTGAAGGTGAGTCAATATCCCCATTGACAAATACGGGTATGTCCACGGCATCTTTGACCGCCTTTACGGCGGCCCAATCCGCCTCTCCTTTATAAAATTGGCACCTTGTTCGTCCGTGAACCGTAACCAATTTGATACCAGCTTGTTCAGCCCGAAAGGCGAGTTCTGGCGCATTGAGTGTTTTATCATCCCACCCCAAACGCATCTTCAAAGTCACAGGCTTACTGGTCGCCTCAATAATGGCCTCAATAATATCCATGGCATGGTTCAGATCGCGCATCAGCGCAGAGCCAGATAAGCCGCTGGTCACTTTTCGGGCCGGACATCCCATATTAATATCAATAATATCGGCGCCAGCATTCTCGGCCAGTGCCGCACCACGGGCCATCCAGGACGCCTCACGCCCGACAAGTTGAATAACAAGCGGATCGACTTCACCCTTTCCGGCCGCTCTCGCAGCTGTATCAGGATCACCTTTTAAAAGGGTCTCACTCGCAACCATTTCAGACACAACCAGGCCTGGTTCAAATTTTTGCAGAACTTTGCGAAAAGGCAGGTCTGTCACCCCAGACATGGGCGCGGCTAAAACGCGCGATGTCAATCTATACTTGCCGATATGGATATCCGTTGCCATGATGGGCCTTTAGGCGCAAATAAACATTTGCACAATATTTCATCACCCCAAACCGGGTAATTTTTATGAAAATTGCACAAATTTTGGTCGCCGCAGGCAAAAGCGCACGTTTTGGTGGCAGTTTACCCAAGCAATATCATCGTCTTGGATCAAAAACAGTCATCGAACATACTTTATCAAAGGTCTATGAGAGCAATCTTTTTGATCAAATTGTGGTCGTTGTTGCCGACGGTGATACCTTTATCACAGACATAGTGGCGTCATTTTCTCCGGCACCGGTAATCGTCACAGGCGGCAAGACTAGAACCGCGTCGGTAAAGGCCGGGCTGGAGGCCTTGGCCTCAAATCCACCGGACCTGGTATTGATCCACGACGCGGCCCGCCCTTTTGTCTCAACTGATTTGATGAGCGCCGTTATAAACACCCTTTCAGACTCCCAGGCGGTTGTACCGATCCTCCCTATGATTGATGCCGTAAAATCCTTTAGCGATGGACAAGTCGGGGCGGATCTGGATCGTCAATCCATGCTCAGGGTTCAGACTCCGCAAGGGTTTCGCTTTAGTGATTTTTGGCCGCTTTATCAAAACCTGTCCGACCAAGAGCATTTTGCGGATGACATTGCACTCGCGGAACATGCCGGATTGAGCATTCATACCGTGATGGGCAATGAAAACAATTTTAAAATTACCCACAAAGACGACCTTTTAAAAGCGGAAAGGCTTATGACATCTTCATTCTACACGGCCACAGGGCATGGTTTCGATGTTCACAGGATCGAGCCCGGCAAGAGTTTATGGCTCGCTGGCATTGAAATCCCTGCAGGCTTTTCTCTAAAAGGTCATAGCGATGCTGACGTAGGATTGCATGCGATTACAGACGCTATTTTGGGTGCCCTGGCCGAAGGCGATATTGGCGATCACTTCCCGCCAACGGATCCGAAATGGAAAGGCGCCCGGTCCGATCAGTTTCTATCCTTTGCCAGGGACCGGGTTATTGATCGCAATGGCAAACTGGCCCATATTGACTTAACCTTGATTTGTGAAAAACCTAAGGTTAAACCATACCGAGAATCAATGAGACAACGTATCGCTGAAATTTTAGGCATATCAATTAATCGGGTCAGCGTGAAAGCGACGACAACCGAAAAGCTTGGCTATACGGGGCGTGGTGAAGGCATTTCTGCCCACGCGATTGCAAGCATAGTTTTACCGGATGTTTGATCTGCAAAGCTCAAATGCCCAACTCTCGGCCAAAGTCCTGGAGTTGGCCAAAGCAAAACAGCTGAGCATTGGGACAGCTGAAAGCTGTACGGGCGGACTAATCGGAAAATACTTTACTGACGTACCAGGATCTTCTCAGGTCTTTTATGGCGGGATCATCGCCTATTCCAACACAATAAAGACCGGCGTTTTGAACGTCGATCGGACGCTCATTTTTGAACGCGGCGCCGTAAGCTCTGCTGTGGCTAAGTCCATGGCTGTAAACACCCGACAAATTCTACAAACTGACCTGGCCATTTCCGTGACCGGTATAGCGGGCCCAACCGGTGGTTCACCTCAAAAGCCTGTTGGCCTTGTATATATCGGCTTTGCCAAGCCTGACGGAGATACGATCGTCAAGGAATTTGAATTTGGTCCGTTAGGGCGCGTTGCTATCCGCGAAAAGTCGGCCAATGAAGCCCTGAAGATTTTAAACTTTTACCTGATTTAATCCGAGCCGCGAAAGCTCCGCTTCTAAATCCAAATTTGCATCGCCGACGGTATCAAGCTGCTGCCCCGCTTTGACCTCGAACAGGTTCATGATGTGCTGCCCGGCTTTATCAAACTTTTCTCGGAGTAAAATCTCAAGCGGAAAAGCCTTAAGCTTCACCGATACATAAAAGTCCACCAGGGTTGAACCGTCAGACAAGGGATGAAACACCCAATTATTTTTGAGCGACCGAACAGCCCCTGAACGATCCGCCTTAGACACATTGATCAAATGTCTGGCCCGGTCGACTTCGACTTTTGATCTAAACCGCTCGCTAACAAATTTGAACGATACATTGGCTTCAGCTTCAAATGTTTCGATATGTTCCGACACCTTCTTACGATTTGAAACCCGAACTGCGGACAATAAATTTATGAAGTCCGGATATTTTTCGACGTCGGAAACGAATTCTATCAAATCTGCAGGCGCATGCATTATGCGCCGGTACATTTGTGCTTCAGCCATGTTTGGCCCGACGCGCAGATTGTAATTTCTCGAAATCGGAATCGGCGTGATAGCTTGAACGGGTCAGCGGGGTGGCACTAACAAGTAAGAACCCCTTAGCCTTGGCAATCGTTTCATAGGCCTTGAATTCTTCTGGCGTTACAAAACGATCAACCGCCGCATGTTTTCGAGTCGGCTGCAAATACTGCCCGATGGTCAGAAAATCTATCCCGGCCGATCGCATATCATCCATGACCTGCATGACTTCTTCTTTGGTTTCACCTAAACCAACCATCAAACCGGATTTTGTAAACTGGTTAGGATCACGCTCTTTGACTTTCTCAAGAAGGCGCAGGCTGTGATAGTAGCGCGCCCCTGGACGGATCTTCAAATAGAGCCGCGGCACGGTTTCCAGATTGTGATTAAACACGTCTGGCTTAGCATCAATAACGGTTTCCGTTGCACCGTCTTTACGCAAAAAGTCAGGTGTTAAGATTTCTATGGTTGTTTTCGGTGACTCATGACGAATGGCCTTGATCACATCCACAAAGTGCTGTGCCCCACCATCGGCCAAATCATCTCGATCTACCGAAGTGATAACAACGTGACGCAAATTCATCTCGCGCACGGCGGTCGCGATTTTTCCAGCTTCCTCAGCATCCACAGCTTCAGGCAATCCGGTTTTTACATTGCAAAAGGAACACGCCCTAGTGCAGGTATCGCCTAAGATCATAAAGGTTGCATGAGATTTTTCCCAACACTCGCCGATATTCGGACAAGCCGCTTCCTCACAGACTGTGACTAATCCTTTATCGTGAACGATCTTACGGGTTTCGGCATATCCACGAGACGTCGGCGCCTTAACCCGTATCCATTTGGGCTTACGCAGCACTTCGGTATCTGGCCGATGAGCCTTTTCAGGGTGACGCGGACGAGCGTCCTTTGATTTGTCGATTAACACGGTCATGGCGGCTAAATGGGCGGTTTCATCAATAAAAACAACCTAAATCGCCATAAACGGCGCGATTTTTGCTTTGAATTAACCCCATTGTGATAGCGGGGCCAAAGAAAGAATTGGGGAAAGCCATGTTCTCTTGGGTCAAAATTCGCGAAGGCCACGACAATTTCTTCACGCCGATGCGCCTGTTATTCGCGCTTATGGTGCTTGTCGGACATGCTTTCGTGGTCAAAATCGGGGATACAGCCGCCGAGCCGAGCCTGTTTTTTGACTATAAACCCAGCTATATAGCGGTAAACTTGTTCTTTATTGCCTCCGGGTTTTTGGTCACAAAAAGTATGTTATATCGGGAGGATATCCCCGAATATTCATCCGCAAGATTGCTCAGAATCTATCCGGCCCTGATCGCCCATGTTCTATTTGTCATGTTTATCATCGGGCCAATGGTAACAAATCTGCCGTTAAAAGAATTCTTCACGAGCGGGAGCTTTTGGTCTCAACCCCTTCAAGTATTGAGTTTCGCAGATACGGATATGGTCTTGCCGGGAGCCTTTGAAACAAACCACGAGCAAATTGGATCCGGCGCTCTATGGACCTTAAGATATGAAATACTGGCCTATATCGGCACGGCCATCGCTTTTTCCCTAGGTTTACTCAAACGCAAATGGATGTTGCTCGCGCAATTTATCGGTTTTGCTTTGCTGTGGCCCCTCGCCCACGTTACGGGCCTTTTTGAAAAAGCACCGGCAACCATTCAAGCGATCTTGCGCTTTGGTATTTGTTATGGTCTTGGCGCAGCCATTTATGCATATAGCGACAAGCTGAAATTTCACATTGCCGGCATTCCATTGCTCGGCCTTGTCACAGCCCTGTTCTACAATACGGTCCTTTTCGAAGTTATGCTTAGCCTATGGCTAGGATATATCGTGTTCTGGATGGCATATGTCAAAATCCCGACACTCGATCCACTCAAGAAACTGGATGATACGTCTTACGGGATATATATTTATCACTGGGTGATTTTACAAACGGGGATATTCTTTTGGCCAGGGCTGTCAATCTTGCAACTCACGCTCATCGCGCTTCCTGTGACCATGGTAATTGCATTTGCATCCTGGCGCCTGATCGAAAAGCCTATGCTCTCTCGCAAGAAATCATTTGCACAAACGCTTAAATCCTTGGGGCGTAAGACGAAACCGATCGTCGAAAGCCCGGCCGAATAATCTAAATATGCATCGCCCGGTCATAGGCCGCCAGAACCGCTTCATGCATCATCTCTGACAGGGTCGGATGCGGGAATACGGTTTCCATCAATTCATGCTCAGTTGTCTCAAGCTGACGCGCGACTGTGTACCCCTGGATCAACTCGGTCACCTCAGCACCAATCATGTGCGCCCCAAGTAATTCGCCAGTCTTGGCATCAAAAACGGTTTTGATAAGACCTTCAGGCTCACCCAATGCGATGGCTTTTCCATTTCCAATAAATGGGAAGCGTCCAACTTTGATGTCAT
This sequence comes from Hellea sp., assembly GCA_020629135.1. Classification (GTDB taxonomy): domain Bacteria; phylum Pseudomonadota; class Alphaproteobacteria; order Caulobacterales; family Maricaulaceae; genus JACOMS01. Next base: position 57,980 of record JAHDDX010000003.1, on the reverse strand, counting down.
GCCCCTGCTCTTTCGCCTGGGCTTCTGTAAATCCAACACTGGCGATTTGCGGATGACAATATGTACAGCCCGGAATAGAATTGGCGTCTAGCGGGTGCGGGTTCTGACCAGCAATCTTTTCAATACAGATCACCCCCTCATGGGAGGCTTTGTGGGCCAGCCAGGGCGGCGTTGTGACATCTCCAATCGCATAAAGTCCCGGCACGCCGGTAAACGAATAGGCGTCCACATCAATATGGGTACGATCAACTTTTACGCCCAGCGCCTCGAGCCCCATATCTTCGACATTGCCGACGATTCCGATGGCCAGGATAATGCGGTCAAATTCCAAATTCTCTGATTTGTCGTTCTTGGTCAGTGTCGCTGCAATGGAATTTGCGCCCGCTTTGACAGATTGAACCATAGTGGAGGTTCGGATTGACATGCCCTGTTTTTCGAAGGCCTTTTGCGCCATGGCGGAAATTTCAGCATCTTCTGCGGGCAGGATGCGATCGACCATTTCAACAACCGTAACGTCTGAGCCAAAAGCATTGTAAAAAGACGCAAACTCCATTCCGATTGCACCAGACCCGATGACCAAAAGCTTTTTGGGCATACCGTCCGGTACCATCGCCTCTTTGGCCGTCCAGATATATTTACCGTCCGGTTCAAGTCCCGCTTGCGGAATAGTTCGCGCGCGCGCACCGGTCGCCAAAATGACGTGTTTGGCTGAATAGTCTTTGCCGTCCACGGCGACGATAGGGGCAGGTTTTCCGGGTTTCAATCGAGCAAAGCCTTCAATGACCGTGACTTTATGTTTCTTCATTAGAAACTTCACACCGCCCGAAAGTTGACCCGCAATATTACGTGATCGTTTGACGATTGCACCGAGTTCGAATCCCGCTTCGGCAGTCAGTCCATAATTCTCGGCATGTTGCATTTGTGTGTAGATTTCAGCCGATCTGAGCAAGGCTTTCGTTGGAATACAGCCCCAATTCAAGCAAACGCCCCCCAGGGCTTCTTTTTCGACAATCGCGGTTTTAAACCCTAATTGTGAGGCCCGGATCGCGGTCACATAACCGCCCGGCCCAGAGCCAACGATAACAACATCAAAATTCGTCTCAGCCATAATGCTCTCTCTTGTGAAAGGACGTTATAGCGAGTTGTTTTAAGAGGTTAACTGAAAAATGAAAGGATCAGGTCAGATATGTCTTATTGCATAGGCTGGGGTAAGCGCTCCGGAACAATCAGCGCCTGAATAGCCTGCAACCGCATAACATCGCGCAAAGCCTCCACCTCGACTTTTTCGATCATGCGAAAAGCGTCTTTGGAACGCCCCTGCAAAGCATAGGTATTGGCAATCCGGGAGCGGGCCGTATCGCGCAGTTCCGCCTGATTTATGCCTTTGACGGCGGATTCAGCCTCCCGAAACAATCCATTTGCCAAAGCGAAGTCGATCATATCAATTACCGCCTGATCTTTAAGCTCTGGCTGTTCAATGAGTTTGGACTGCCTTGAAGCGACTAAGAATTTTTCCCGCGCCGATTTTGAAACATTGACTGCGCCGCTCTCACCCGGGACTTCGACTTCGACAACCTGCGTCGGGAGCTCTTCGATTTCGCGTAATTCGCCGTTTTCATAGAGAAAATAGCGAGCACCTGCTTCGCCATTATCGACAATATTGAGACCGTCAAATTCGGTCGGAACTGCCATGTCAGTCGCGGCGTCCTGTTCTGAAGTTTCATTATTTGTCGGAGCTTGCGTCGGCGTTTCGTCAACCGGTTTTACTGGCTTTTCCGCCTCAGAACCTGGCTTGAGATACTTATCCATCCACTTCTTCTTGACCGGCTCACCCGCATCCACCTGATTAATCGGAACCGATCCGCTCTCACCATTTGGCATGCCGTAATAAACGACGCCACCTGCCAACATCGCCGCGATAATTGTCGTAATAGACGCTTTTATGAACATTGACTGATCCATATTCGACCCATTTCTTGGCCAAAATAATGCAATAATCGGGCCAAGTCAGCCGATTTAGACAGTCTTTAAAGCATCATGGTAATGGGTTGCTCGACATAGCGCTTGAAATGTTGCAGCCATTTAGCTCCGAGCGCACCATCAACGACGCGGTGATCGCAGGTCAAAGTCACAGTCATGACCGTAGCAATCGCTATAGCGCCATCTTTGACGACGGGCTTTGGCGCGCCTGCCCCGACAGACAGGATCATGCCATGAGGTTCGTTGATAATTGACCCAAACTCACGAATGCCAAACATACCCAAATTAGAAATACTGAAAGTTCCGCCTTGATATTCCTGCGGCTTGAGTTTGCGGTCCCGCGCCCGCCCGGCCAGATCTTTCATTTCTGTCGAAATGGTCGAAAGACCCTTATTTTCAGCGTGCCGGACAATCGGCGTAATAAGGCCGCCGTCAATCGCCACGGCAACCGCCACATCCGCATGCTTGTGCACGGCTATGCCGTCCGGCGTAAAACTGGCATTTGCATCTGGAACATGTTTTAGCGCCAAGGCACTTGCCCGGATCAACATATCATTGACCGAGATTTTAACACCTTCGGGGGCTTGCGCATTGAGCTCTTTTCGCATTTTCAAAAGCTCATCAATTTCGCAATCAATTGTCAGCGGAAAATCTGGGACATTGATATGACTTTCAAGAAGTCGTTTTGCGACAACGCGCTGAATATTATTCATTGGAATAAGATCATATGATCCGGGTTCCACGCCCAATCTGGTTAGATATTCCGCGCCTCCGCCCAAAGGCATGCCAACTTCAGTCGTGCTTACAGAAGGTGTTGCATCCATTGTCTGTTGCTGAGCTTGAACAGGTGCCGCCTCCGGTTGGGCTTTAAAGTCTTCGACATCACGCTTAACAATTCGTCCATTTGGACCACTGCCAGCAACTGCACTTAAATCAATGCCTTTATCCGCAGCCATGCGTTTGGCCAATGGAGAGGCTTTAATCCGGCTGCCATTAGAAGATGGAGATTTTGCGGCCTGAGGGGCCGGCTGGGCCTTCGGCGCTTTTATTGGCGCTGGAGCGGGTGCAGGTTCAATAGCAGGCGCCGCCTTAGGTGCACCGGGTGAATATCCCTCTAAAGAAGATTGATCTTCGCCATCTTCAAGCAGGATCGCAATCGGCGCATTGACTTTCACGCCCTCCGATCCGTCAGAAACCAATAATTTCGCGATAACACCTTCTTCGACGGCCTCGACCTCCATGGTCGCTTTGTCGGTTTCGATTTCTGCCAAAACATCACCCGAATTGACTGTATCACCTTCGGCGACCAACCATTTAGCCAGGGTGCCCTCTTCCATGGTCGGGCTTAGTGCAGGCATTAGAATTTCAATGGGCATGACCTAATCCTTGTAACATACCTTCTTAGCCGCAGCGATAACGTCGTCCGTCCCGGGCAGGCTCAGAGCTTCGAGATTGGCCGCGTAAGGTAGCGGCACATCGACCTGGTGCACACGCGCGGGTGGCGCATCCAGATAATCAAAAGCCTGATCGGTCACAACCGCAGCGATTTCAGCGCCGACGCCGTGCTGGCCCCAGCCTTCTTCGGCGCAAACCAGACGGTTAGTCTTCTTGACGGACTCTATCACAGTCGCAGTATCCAGCGGACGGAGCGTTCGAAGATCAATCACTTCGGCGTCAATGCCTTCTCCAGAGAGAATATCTGCGGCTTCAAGCGCCCATTTGACCATGCGTGAATGAGCCACAATAGTGACGTCTGATCCTTCGCGGCGAATTTTGGCCTTGCCGATTGGAATAACGAAATCATCCATATCCGGCAGCTGGAAATTTTCGCCGTATAATAGCTCATGTTCAAGGAAGACGATCGGATTAGGATCGCGAATGGCCGCTTTTAGAAGGCCCTTGGCATCGGCCGCGTCGTAAGGGGCGATAACCTTCAGGCCCGGCACATGGGCATACCAGCTCGAGTAATCTTGTGAGTGTTGCGCACCCACACGCGACGCTGCCCCATTTGGTCCGCGGAACACAATCGGACAACGCATTTGACCGCCCGACATATAAAGCGTCTTAGCGGCAGAATTTATAATATGATCAATGGCTTGCATGGCGAAGTTGAAAGTCATGAATTCGACAATCGGCTTAAGCCCACCCATGGCCGCCCCCACGCCAATACCGGCAAAACCATGTTCGGTAATCGGCGTATCGACAACGCGCTTATCGCCAAATTCCTGCAAGAGTTCGCGCGTGACCTTATAGGCGCCCTGATACTCAGCCACCTCTTCACCCATAACGAACACGGTCGGATCACGACGCATTTCTTCAGCCATGGCATCCCGAAGGGCATCGCGAACCGTAATATCCATCATTTTGATATTTGTGGGCACGTCCGGATCTGACGGTACATTGGCGGGTGTAGCATCAGACGGTGAAACTTGCGGAGTTTCAACTACCGGAGCCGCAGCCGGAACAGGGGCTGCCCCAGGTGCGCTGACTGGCGCTGATAATGCACTGCTGTCTTCGCCGTCTTCGAGCAATTGCAAGATGACTTCGCCCACTTTCACATTATCCGTACCCTCAGAAATCAGGATTTTCCCGACCACGCCCTCGTCGATAGATTCGACTTCCATGGTCGCTTTATCGGTTTCGATTTCCGCCAGCACATCACCGGAGGCGACGCTGTCGCCTTCTTTGACGAGCCATTTGGCCAATGTGCCCTCTTCCATCGTTGGCGAGAGCGCCGGCATTTTAATATCAATAGCCATTCAGAATAAACTCCTTAGAGCGGCAAGGCTTGGAACAGGATCAGCAGAATACCGGCCAAAGCGACGCCCCAGACAACGGTTCTGAGCCATGGAACGCCAAACCAGTAGATCGGAGCATAAAGCAAACGACCAAAGAAAAACATTTTTGCGCCTAGAATGGTCATGGAATTTGAAACTCCCAGATGCGCGGCGATCAAAACCACTGGCGCAAACAGGATCAGACTTTCGATCATGTTCTGGTTGGCCCGCTTAGCGCGCTGAGTCAGTATTTTTTGATCGTCAATACCATCGCGGGCACCAGCTAGTGGAACCAGCCCATGTTCTTTAACTGAAAACAGCGCCTGACAGATGACCATCACTACGAACAAGGTCAAGCTGGCGATCAGATAACAAATTTCAGCAGACATGATTAAACCTCCAACAATACATCCGTATAAAGCTCGCTCGGATCTGGCTCAGGCGATGTTTGTGCAAATTCGGCCGAGTCGGCCACAATGGCTTTAATCTCTTTATCGATTTCTTTCAGGCTATCGAGGTCGGCCCAGCCTTCATCAATTAGTCTGTCTTTGACGGAATCAATCGGGTCGCGTTCACCGCGAACTTCTTTGACTTCATCACGTGTGCGGTATTTCGCCGGATCAGACATTGAATGGCCGCGATAGCGATAGGTCTTCATCTCAAGGATCATAGGCCCCTTGCCACTGCGGGCATGTTTTAAGGCCTTGGCGCCAGCATCCCGAACGGCAAGAACATTCATACCATCGACCTGTACGCCTTCAATGCCGAAGCTAATCCCTCTTTTGTAAAGTTCAGTTTCAGAAGAAGATCGTTCAACCGAAGTTCCCATGGCATATTGGTTATTTTCAATTACGAAAATGACTGGAAGATCCCAAAGTTCGGCCATGTTAAAAGTCTCATAGACCTGTCCTTGATTGGCCGCGCCGTCTCCGAAAAAGGCAACGCTGACTGACCCGTTATCCAGATATTTATTGGCAAAGCCCAAACCTGCGCCAATCGGCACTTGAGCGCCGACAATACCGTGCCCGCCATAGAATTTTTTCTCGACGGAAAACATATGCATGGATCCGCCCTTGCCCCGCGAATATCCACCGATACGTCCGGTTAGCTCCGCCATCACGCCTCGCGGGGTCATTCCACAAGCCAGCATATGGCCGTGATCCCTATAAGAAGTGATCATCTGATCCCCGTCTTTCATGGCTGAACGCATGCCGACAACGACAGCTTCCTGTCCGATGTAAAGGTGACAAAATCCGGCGATCTGCCCCATACCGTAAAGCTGACCCGCCTTTTCCTCGAAACGGCGGATGAGGAGCATTTCACGGTAAAGTTCCGTAAGTTCCTTTTTGGTCGTTTTAAGTTTTTTTGTGGACGCGGCGCGTTTCTTTTGGGGGGCCATGAAGGAAAACCTCGCTTTGGTTTGCGGGGTCTAATGGCGGCTTTTAGGGGGTCTGGTCAAGCCAAATCGTCAATTCCTCGGGTCTGGCAACAAATAAATATTCTCTGGCCTTAATTTCCAACGCATCCAGGTCCAATTGGTCCGTTCGAAGTGCATTGGCGCGCCTGGTCAGTTGCGCCCGTTCTTCGGTCATAGCCGCCAGTTGCTTTTCATATCTTACGATATCTTTTTCATAATCAACCCAGCGCATCAGGCCCTGACTGCCACTCAAGGCGTGAAAGGCCAGATAAATATAAAATGCGCAAATCGCCATGATAGGCCATTCCCGACGCAATTTAAGTAAACGCTCCATATCGGATGCTATCGGCAATCAGGGTTAGTATAATGTTAACCGATCTCTGCGCGATTCTACTTTTTTAAGTTTAACCCGTGATGATTGCGGATTTTAGATCCGCGTCCAAATCCGATAAAATGGATTTATCCAATTTATGGCCTTTAGTCAGGGCCATGCGCGAAAACATAAATTCACGCGGGGCATTAACCGCATCTACCGCGAGGAATTGATCGCCTTTAAAATAAAACGCGGCCAACACGCGGCCGCTCTCGGGATTGCCGCGTAAAATGATGTCGTCAAAACCCTGAGATAATCCGGCGATTTGCAATTTAAGATCAAACTGATCTGACCAGAACCAGGGTAATGAGTTATAAGGTTTGGGCTTGCCATTGATATGTAAAGCAACCGTTTTGGCCTGTTCCGTGGCATTGGGCACACTCTCCAAGCGCAAATGTGTGTCATAGATTGGGTTATAGTGCCAGGTTACGTCCCCTGCGGCATAAATATCCGGATCCGAGGTTTGGGCGAACTCATTGACGATAATACCATTACCGACTTCCAATCCGGATTGCTCCGCCAATTCAGTATTTGGGATCACGCCAATCCCAATAATGACCATATCAGCTCTGTAGTTTGCCTCTGATTTTGTCACCACAGAAAGTGCGTTGTTTTCTGTTTTGATCTCGGACGCCATTTCATTTTCAATGATTTGCACGCCCTCTTCGGTATGAATACGGCGATAGAAATCTGACATTACAGGGGCGGTCACCCGCTGAAGAATGCGGTCCATGGCCTCCAAAACCGTCACGTCCATGCCCTGCTTTCGCAAAGAGGCGGCCGTTTCCAATCCAATATAACCGCCGCCAATTATAACCGCGCGGCGTCCCGGTTTGACTTGTGATTTAATGGCGCGAACGTCATTCGTATCTCGCAGATAAAATACATTCTCTAAGTCAGCTCCCGGTATAGGCAGATGCCTGACCCGCGCGCCAGTTGCCAGCACAAGTTTATCATATGTCAGGACATCTCCACCCTTTGTGACAACTTGTTTGGCGTCTCGATTAATTTCGATGACGCGGGAATTAAGGCGCAATTCAATGTTCGCATCTTCATACACCTTGGCGGGACGAATTAAGATGTCATCAATTGCCTTATCTCCCGACATAAAGTCTTTTGATAATGGTGGCCGATGATATGGAAGGTCTGCCTCATCCCCAATCAAAATTATTTGGTCATCCCAACCGCTTTGGCGCAGGCTGACCGCTAATTGCGCGCCCGTATGAGACGCGCCAATAATGATACAGGTCTTCGACATAATCACCTCGTCCATTCAAACCCATACATGGTTTGAATTTCTGCCATGATCAATATGAATTTTGGCCAGGCCTTGAGAATTATCTTAAGACTATCGGTTCATCCGGTTTTCGATCAGGTCGTCAACCACACCCGGTTCTGCCAAAGTCGAAATATCGCCAAGATTGGCGTAATTGTTCTCAGCAATCTTTCTGAGGATACGGCGCATGATTTTCCCAGAGCGCGTTTTAGGTAAACCATCCGAAAATTGGATGAGGTCCGGCGTTGCGATCGGCCCTATTTCCGTTCGAACATGCTTCACCAAATCTTTGCGTAATTCTTCAGAAACTTCCGTTCCTGCTGTGACCGTCACATAAGCGTAAATGCCCTGGCCTTTGATATCGTGTGGATAGCCAACCACGGCAGATTCGGCAACGGCGGCGTGAGAAACCAAAGCGCTTTCAACTTCGGCAGTGCCCATTCTGTGACCCGAAACGTTGATCACGTCATCGACCCGGCCGGTAATCCAATAAAATCCGTCCGCGTCCCGCCTACAACCGTCTCCTGTGAAGTAATTGCCCGGGTAAGCACTGAAATAGGTATCAATGAAACGCTGATGATCACCGTAAACCGTCCGCATTTGGCCTGGCCAAGAGTTTTTGATGATAAGATTACCTTCTGTTTCACCGTCTAATTCTTGACCATCTGCATCGACCAATGCCGGCTCTATACCAAAAAAAGGATGAGAGCCTGCGCCGGGCTTCATATCGGTTGTTCCCGGCAAAGGCACGATCATCGCGCCGCCGGTTTCGGTCTGCCACCAGGTATCAACGATTGGGCAGCGACCATCGCCGACCACATGGAAATACCATTCCCATGCCTCAGGATTAATCGGCTCGCCTACCGTTCCCAAAATTCGGATTGAAGACCTGTCCGTGGCTTTCACGAAATCCTCGCCTTCCCGCATTAGCGCCCGAATAGCTGTTGGCGCGGTATAAAATAAACTGACTTTATGTTTATCGCAGACCCGCCAAAACCGTGACGCATCCGGCCATGTCGGGACACCCTCGAACATAACCGTCGTCGCACCATTGGCGAGCGGGCCATAAACAATATAGGTATGTCCGGTCACCCAACCGACATCAGCCGAACACCAATATACGTCATCTTCTTTCAGATCGAACACATATTCATGGGTCATAGAAGCCCAGACCAGATAACCCCCAGTGGTGTGCAGCACTCCCTTTGGCTTACCGGTAGACCCGGAGGTATAAAGTATGAAAAGCGGATCTTCAGCATTCATCGGCTCGGGCGGACAATCATCCGAAACACCCTCTAGCGCGTCATGCAACCAAACATCTCGACCATTCTTCATCTCGACATCGCCGCCCGTAGCTTTGACAACAAGAACGGTTTTGACGATCCCGGCGATATCACAAGCCGCATCACAAGCTGCCTTAAGCGGGACCGTTTTATTGCCGCGCAGGCCCTCATCAGCGGTAATTACGAATGTACTGTCACAATCGGTGATCCGCCCGGCTAACGCTTCCGGGCTAAACCCGCCAAAAACGACCGAATGAACTGCACCAATACGTGCGCAAGCGAGCATCGCCAAGGCCGCTTCAATGACCATTGGCATATAAATAGTGACCCGATCTCCTTTCTTGACGCCAAGATTTTTCATCACATTGGCAAAACGACAAACCTCAGAATGAAGCTCGCGATAAGTCAGAGTTTTCGAAACGGAGGGATCATTGCCTTCCCAGATAATAGCAGGTTTATCTCCCCTCGCCTCTAAATGGCGGTCCAGGCAATTTTCCGTGACATTCAAAACGCCGTCCGAATACCATTTAACAGACAGATTATTTTTGTCCCAACTGACATCTTTGACAACGCTATAATCTGTCATCCAGTTAAGGCGCCGGCCTTGTTCACCCCAAAATCCTTCAGGGTCTGCAATCGAACGGGCATACATTTCTTTGTAGGCCGCCGCATCAAGATTGGACTTTGCTGCAAATGCCGCCGGAACGGGATAGACTTTACTATGATCTGAAGCGTCACTCATTCTTATATCCTTATACGTCGCTTGGTGATCGGGGAGCTATAAGACAGCCTGATATATTTTTCTACAAAGAAGCCCGCAAATAATTGCCACGCCTCCGTAAACAGCCGCCATCGTAAATTCAGCATAAATCACGCTACCGGTCGCAAATAACAGACCATAGACAGCCAAACTCGCCAACACCGCCGCAAAAAGACCAGGACGGATTGATTTCGTATCAGCGCCTTTAATCGAGGCCTTGAAGCTCTCCAGTTTAGAAGCTTCTGTCTTTGGAGTAAGTAATGTAACAATGACCCAGCCCAAAGTCGTGACCAAGACGCCCAGAGTGAACTTCTCCCAAGTTTCCAGTGATTCCGGGCCGAAAAACTCGAAATATCCCGCAACCAAAACCGATAAAATCATCGCGCTGATTTCGCTCCAGGCGTTAATGCGCAACCAGAACCAACGCAGGAAGAAAAGAAGGCCGGTTCCCGCCCCTACTGCGAGCAATAAATGGAAGGCCTGGGTCGCGCTTTGCAGAACCAAGGCCAGCAACCCAGTAGCCACCATGATTACGATCGTCATGATCCGGCCCATGCGCACCTTATCTTTTTCCGACGCGTCGGTTTTCACAAATCGGGCATAAACGTCATTGACCACATAAGACGATCCCAGATTGAGCAAGGTCGACATCGTCGACACATAGGCAGCGAAGATTGAGGCCACCGCTATGCCCAACAAGCCCTTTGGCAAGAAGGTCATCATCGCAGGATAAGCCATATCATGATCGATCAGACTTTCATCCACGTGTGGCAAAGCCGTTTTGATGCTCTCAAAGCTAGGGAAAACAATCAACGACGCGAATGCCACTAAAATCCACGGCCAGGGACGTAAGGCATAGTGTGCAAAGTTAAAGAAGACAGCCGCCCCGGTCGCATGGTTTTCGTCTTTAGCCGCCAACATGCGCTGGGCAATATGGCCGCCGCCGCCCGGCTCAGACCCGGGATACCAGGCACTCCACCATTGAATCAAAAGCGGGATCATAAAAATGGGTACATATTGATTAGGATCTGAAAAATCCGGGAAAAAGGACGTTTTACCTTCAAGGGCCGGCGACTCCAACATAGCCTGTAATCCGCCAACATCCGGGAGATTAATCGCGATGATCGCGATCGCGACAGCGCCGATCATCGACAAAATAAACAGGAAGAAATCCGTTACAAGAACGCCGATCAACCCACCCGCAAAGCTGAGGATCACGACAACAACGCCCGCCATCATGACGATCACTTCCGGCGAAATCCCGAACAGAACATTGCTGTATTTGATCAAAGCCAGCGTAACATTAGCCATAACCATGACGTTGAAAAACACGCCAATATAAACGGCACGAAACCCCCTTAAAAAGGCTGCCGGTTTGCCTGAATAGCGTTTTTCATAGAATTCGATATCGGTGACAACCCCCATGCGCCGCCAAAGCTTGGCATAAATAAAAGCCGTCAACATGCCGGTAATTAAAAAGGCCCACCAGCCCCAATTGCCCGCGACCCCGTTTTCACGAACCAGCCCAGTAACCAGGTTAGGCGTGTCCGCAGCAAAGGTGGTGGCAACCATGGAGGTCCCAAGTAACCACCATGGCATATTCCGACCGCCCAAGAAGAAAGACACGCTATCTTTTGACGCCCGATTACTCAACGCCAGTCCAACCCCGACAATCCCCAATAATACAATAGCGATGATCGCCCAATCTAATGTTGAAAATGACATGACTTACTTCCCCCGGCGCTTGAAAATGTGTTTTTGGCCTGAATAATATTTACATACCATTATAATACCAATATAACCTATTTCAATACCATTTCTGTATTTAGACGTAGAAAGTTTTTCAGTGTAAACTACAGAGTGAACGACAGGGTTTAAATATGCAAAGCGCCTTTGACAATATTATCGTCTGCGATGTTGGTGGCACGAATGTGCGCTTTGGACTCGTCTCGGTTAAAGACGACTATTCATATCACCTTACTGATTTCATTAAGTTTTCGGACAGCCACAATGTGAATTTTGAAGGCCTCCTGGACCAGTATATTGCTCAACTGAAATTCCGCCCTCGACTGGCCAGCTTTGGCTTTGCCGGACCGAAAACCGGTGACACTATTCATGTTCACAGTCGAGGCTGGCGGATTTCACAATCTGAGCTGAAATCCCGATTCGATTTTGAAAACGTTTTGGTCAGTCATGACTTTGGAGCCATGACCCGCTCTATCCCAGCTTTGTCGGGCGATGATTTCGCCGTCATAGCCGAAGGCAAACCGATGGCCGATCACCCGGTCTTGTGTGCGGGCCCTGGAACAGGTTTTGGTACAGCCATATTGTTCCCGACACGCCAAGGCTGGGAGGTTGTCAGCGGTGAAGGTGGATATATGGCCTATCCGCCGCAGACACCTGAAGAATTTGCCCTATTTGATATTCTTCATCGAAAGCATGCCTTTGTGTCCTTAGAATTAATTGCTTCCGGACGCGGAATGGACGACGTGCATGAAGCCATTTGTGAACGTAATGACGTTCCCTATCAGAAAGCTGAGCCGGGCGAGTTAATTGCCCGCGCTCATAACGGCGATCCAATCGCACAAGAACTTTGCCGCGTCAGAAGCCGCGCCATAATGGGCGCGATCGGTGACCTTACCGCGGTACATGGCGCTCGCGGCGGCGCGGTTCTCGCAGGCGGTGTGAGCGAACGTTTGCTTGACTTTCTTAAGGCGGAAACAGCGATGAACCGGTTTTATAATCGCGATAGACTTTCAGATTATATCCAGGATGTCCCGATTAAGGTGTTAACGCGACAAGAAGCCCCCCTCATCGGGGCCGGATTTTTGTTTCAAGATAAGTTCGGTTGAATATGAATTCCGCTGTTTCGCAAAAGACCCGTCTTGTATCATTGGATATTTTTCGGGGTTTCGCCGTGGCAGCAATGATTCTCGTTAATAATCCCGGGAGCTGGGACCATGTGCTTGCCCCCCTGCGTCACGCGACCTGGAATGGATGCACGCCAACGGACCTGATTTTCCCGTTCTTTTTGATTGCCGTGGGTATTTCTATGTCCTTCTCTTTTGACAAATATCAGAATACGTCAAAGCTTTTGGCTGGGCGCGCCATTTTGAAACGTGCGGCATTGATTTTTCTCGTCGGCCTGCTGCTGCATGCCTTCCCGTTTTACAATCTGGATCTTGCCAATTTCAGAATAATGGGCGTGTTGCAACGTATCGGAATATGCTTTGCTTTGGCCGGCCTTTTAATCCTGTTTTGGCGCGGTCGTATTATATATTCGGTCATCGCTACGATTTTGATTTTATACTGGGGAATATTTTTGGGATTTGGAGGTTCGCTTCCCTTTGATCCTTCGACCAATATAGCCGGATCAATTGACCGGACGGTTCTGGGCGAAAATCACATCTATGGCGGTCTCGGTTTTCCGTTTGACCCTGAAGGTCTTTTGGGATCGATCAGTGCTACGGCCAGCGTACTGATTGGTTATTGTTTTGGCCTGACATTTAAACATAAGACATCGACGAACAGTTTGATTTTAAGACTATTGACATCAGGCGTCGTGTTGATCGGTATCGGCCTGGCCTGGAATATGTTTTTCCCAATCAACAAATCTCTGTGGACCAGCTCATATGTTCTCTACAGCGCAGGTTGGGCCGCTGTAACTTTGGCGGCAATTACGATTTTTGCCGACAAGTTTCAATTCAAGAAAGCCTTTCATCCCTTCATCGTTTACGGCACAAATCCTTTATTTCTATATGTATTTGCTTGGGTCCTGGCGGTGTTATTCGGACAGGTGATAAATTTGAACTGGATTGGAGGCCCCGACCTATCTCTTCAAAACTGGATCTATAGCGCTGTGCTAAGTCCGGTCTTCGGCCCTCTTTGGGGATCCCTGTCCTATGCAATTCTTTTTGTCATCGTGAGTTGGGCGGTCGGATTATATCTCTACCGCAAACGCATTTTCATCAAGTTATAAATCTACAATTGCAAAGTCTTCAAATAAGATTGAAGTGGCTCCGTTCGGGACACTGCCGTTTCGCGTATCTTTTGGGCTTGCTCAAATATCTTCTGGTCATCCGGGTTTAACGCCAAAGATAGTTCGGGAATATGCTGCATGCCATAAAGGACATAGCGGTAATTTTCGTCCGAAAATGTGGTTGAGAAACTGCCCGCCAAATCGTGAAACTCACAGATTTTGTGACGCCAGACCTCGAGCTGATTTTTCAACCAATCGCATTCATTCAGCGTATTAGGCGCATTCTTCCAAAACGGGGTGTCATCGCGGTTGGACAAACAATAGTGAAGGACGATGAATTGTTTCAAATCCTGATAGAAGCCATTCATCAATCGGTTAAACGAAGCCCGGGACGGCTCCATATCGTCACCGCTTGTCAAATGTGTCGCCATTAAACCCGCGGCCAGATTAATCAAATGCAGACCGGTTGATTCGAGCGGTTCGATAAAGCCGCCGGCTAAACCCGTTGCGATACAATTCCCGACCCAGAATTCCTTTCGGCACCCGGTGCGGAATTTCATATGCACCGTTTTGGTAAACTCTCGATCTTCTCCGACATGTTTGCGAAGTTCTTGTTCCGCCTCATCGGAAGAAACATATTGACTGTCATAAACATAGCCAAACCCACGCCGATTAATCAGATCAATTTTCCAAGCCCAGCCATAATCCAGCGCCGTCGCTGTTGTACAGGCTTTCGGGACTTCATCCGATTGCAATGGGCTTTGCATGGCAACGGCTGCATCACACGGCAAGGCGTCTTTGAAACTCTGCCAGTTATCTTTGCCGAGAGCTTCGATCAAAATGCCTCGAAACCCGGTGCAATCAATATAGAAATCGGCATCATAATCACCTTTATCGGTCACTACGCCTTTGATTTGACCAGCCTCAACTTTGACATCTGACACGGTGGCTTCGATATGAGTTATGCCAGCCTCAACACCTTTTTCGCGCAAATAGCGTCCGAGTAAAAGCGCATCAATGTGATAACCATAAGGGACGATACCGTGATATTGCGGCGATTGGTCCGCCTTGGGGCCATGTCCGGCCGCAAGGACCGCTTCGCTGGCGCTCACCCATTGGTCATATCGTTTGGGGTCAGTTGATTTTTGTAAAATCCAACGAGAGGCCAGGTCCTGCTCGACCCCCAACTGCATTTGTTCAAACGGGTGAAAATAGCGGTGCATTTGACCGTTTTCCGGTTTGCACCAATTGTCAAACATGATCCCCAACTTGTAGCTGCCATTGGTTGCCTTAAGCAGCTCATGTTCATTCAATCCCATTCCGGCAAAGAAAAACCGGACACTGTGCACGGTCGACTCCCCGACACCAATGACGCCGATATCCGGGCTTTCTATGACGGTGATCTCAAAATTCTGTCGGGAATGATTGAAAACGCGATTGAGATATACAGCCGTCATCCAGCCGGCCGATCCACCGCCCACAATCATTAATCGCTGTTTATTATCGGTCATTTGGTTACACTCTGGCTGTAATCTTAGAAATCAGATCTCTGTGTTTCAACAAACTACCTCCGGCAATTTGAACTGCCTCAGCAAAATCCTTAGATTGCTTTTGCGCTTGCCGCACATGATCAAATCTAGTCGCCTTCTTATTCAGATCAGTTTCATACCCCATGCCGTATAACACATAGGCATAGTTATACTGATTAAAGACGTCGAATTTACTGTCGAAATCATAGTCACTTGGTGGTCGATAACTCCAGCGCTCCAAACAATCATTAAGACGATCTGAAACTGTGTCCCGATTTTGGTTGTCGCGCCAAAACGGTGTGTCGTCTCTTTGAGTAATTACATAATGCAATTTAATAAAATCGATGACGCGGTCCCAACTGGCACGGACAATATTATTAAACTGCTTTTGCGCGGATGGAATTTCTTCACGACTAGACGGAAAAATATCCGCCAAAAAGCGTGACATTGCATCATACATTAAAAGACCCGTTGCCTCCAATGGCTCTACGAAACCTTGCGACAAGCCAATGCCAACGCAATTCCCAACCCAGAACTGCTCCCGGTAACCAATCTGCATTTTAATCCGGCGGGGTTGCACATCTCTCATCAAATGTTTGGGAAGCGTTGACACATAAGTCCGAAGTTCGTCTTCAGCCCGACCATGACTGATATGATTGGAAGAATATACATATCCTAACCCCCGGCGTGATTGCAGACCAATATCCCAGATCCAACCCGCAGATTGCGCGGCGGCTATGGTGTTACAATGTATTGGAGTGTTTTCAGCTTCATAAGGCAACTGAATTGCCACAGCATGATCTGTCAGTAATTCGTCACTCTTAGAAATGAACCCAGTGCCTAAAGCATCGCCCAGCAGCATTGACCGAAATCCGGTACAATCGATGAAAAAGTCCGCCTCTAATTGCCGACCACCCGACAGGGAGACAGATTTAATATGCCCATTATCATCTATATGAGCGCTATCGACATCGGCCAGGATATGCTTGACCCCTAAATTGTCCTTGGCATTTTGCGCCAGGAGGTTCGCAAATTTTGCAGCATCCAAATGATAAGCATAGCTCGCAAAGCCCTCATAATCATTGTGATCCGGACGCTTTGGGCCAATCCCAGCATCACAAAGATGCGCCTGCAAAGACACACTGTGGGCATAAGATTTTGGCCCCAAAACTCCCAGGGTCCAATAAGGGGTCAGATCGAGCCCATTAAACTCCGGATAGTCAAATACATGATGATAATAGTCCGGTTTGTCGGGTTCTGGATTATTCTTCCAGTCTATAAATTTCACGCTTTGCTTAAACGTGGCTTCGCAGTCGCGGATAAACCGATCTTCTGAAATTCCAAATTCCCGCAATGTCTTCCGAATGGCCGGAACCGTCCCCTCGCCGACCCCTATGGTTGGTATGTTGGGTGATTCAATGAGGGTAATAGAAAGACCAGAGCCTACGTCTTTGCGCAGAACCCGGGCTAAATGTGAGGCCGCCAACCATCCGGACGTCCCGCCACCAACAATTATGATGCTATCTATCGATGCCTTCATGTTTGCAGTGGTTTCCGTCACCTTATTTATTGATAGTCCCGCTCTACCAGTTTTTTGATATTACCGAGCGACGCAATTTGACCAAATATCAGAGGCAATAAACCCCGGTCCCTAAGCGCTAAGAAATCTTCATTGGACAATCCGGCGAGCTTATCGCGATCGATCAGATATATGGAATTTAAAACTCTTTGAGTGCCAGCGGAATTCAGGCTGAGGCTGTTTTCCTTCAATAAATCCAGATTAACGAGTTCCTTGCAAAACATCTGAGTTTGAAGCGTCTGTTCGTAATATCCAGAAAGTAGCTCTTTTTTGCCGGCAAACCATTCCGTATGCGAACCATCTTTGGAAAAAATAGCTTCACCCTTTTTCTGGGAAACTATCTCGCTATCGGTATCGATACCAATATGCATTAATTCGCTATCGTTTTGATCTGCCATCAATCGAAATGGTCGGCATTCCAAAATTTTTGGAACATATTCGCCGATCCACTTACCGTCTTTTACAAATAGATTTTTGCCAGGTTCCAATCCGGTCATGGCGACAAACTGGAACTGTCCCGTTTCCGCATGTTTCACAAATATCAAAGGAAAAGCGAGGCCAAGCGTCCCGACCTCAAATAGGGTCAACGGAAATAAATGGGAGGTGTCAACAAAACTGTAATCGTCAATTTCATTCACTTTGAGCGATTTATGAGCGTCAAAATTTAAAGGAACAAAAGCCATGTGGATTCTCTAATCTGGTTAATTCGCACAGGGTTTATCAGCTTATTCTAAAATGACAAACGGAACCCCACCAAAAAGATGGGGTTCCGCATCAAGGGCACTTTTTACCGAGTGTGTTTAGAACTTAGCTGACACACCCAAAGTAATCCGACGGGCCGTTTCATACTCATAGAGTGGGAAACCGCGGGTAAACCCGCTTTCCGGCGAAGGATTAACATTATAACCGAACTGACGTGAGTTTTCTGGCAACAGATTATTCACATCCAGGTCCAAAGAGACATTATCTGTCACGTTATAACTCGCCGAAAGATCAATCACGCCGTAGTCGTCATGGATACGGTTGCCATAGGCACCAACTTCACGAAGCATATATTTGCTGCGGTAGTTATATGACGCGCGTGTTTGGAACCGGTCATTCTCATAGTAAACCGACGCATTCAGTGAGTGCTTGGAACTATCAGAAAGGATTGGGTTTCCATCGACAAATGTATCATCGTCAGTTGTGGTATCGGTGTAGGTATAGTTGAACAACGTACCGAAGCCATTTCCAAAATCATACATCAATTGAGCTTCAAAACCGAAAATTTCAGCATCTTTACCATTGAACTTCTCTTGCACAGTCCAACCGCCGGCCTGTTCATTGACAGGTGTGGTTGGCAGGGTGAACGGAATATCAGCAGCTGCGGCCTGATATTCTGTAAAGTTCACGAAGTTTTTGACGTCTTTGATAAAGCCAGTCAGCGAGAACAATGAACGTTCTTTGAAGTAATATTCAACACCCATGTCAAACTGATTTGAAATAAACGGCTTTAGTCCGACATTACCCACGATCCAGAACTGGTTATTAGCCAGATCATCAAATGTACCGCGAACATCCGGGTTAACATACATATCGATATATTGTGGACGCGCAATCGCTCTGGCTGCACTTGAGCGCAAGATCAAATCTTCACCCAAATCCACGACCAGGTTCGCACTTGGCAACCATTCGTCATAGCTGGCAGATGTTGCCGTTGGTGCGCCATTTACGAAGTAATTAGAAGTCGCGTCTGTATTAATGTAACGCAGACCCAGATTACCCCGGAAACCGTCTCCATCAAAATTCGCCATTACATAGGCTGCGAAGTTTTTCTCTTCAATATTGCTGAATGAGCCCAGATCTTCGGTTTCACCCGTAATACTGGCCCGCGCCCAATCTTTAATCGCATCCGCATTGAGACGCAGAAGATCGTAGCTGCCACTACCGGTACCGGCCTCAATCGTGCCGTCCGTCAGACCTGCTGTAGGCGTATTGGCATTAAAGCCAGCAGCTTGCGTAAATTCATAGCGACGGCTTGAGGACTCGTGGTCGGCGTATTTTACACCGGCTTTGATTGAATCCACCACACCATAGTCAACATTTTTGGTGATATCGAACTGAGCGTAAGTTTCGTTGTCTTCCTTTGGTGTCCGGTTGAAGTTTGGACCGGTTCCCATGTTCAGACTACCCGGATCATAGGTCGCAGGATTAAACCCAGACGGCAGGCTCCAAGTTTGCTCACCGCCAGAAAAGTCATAAGATCCCGCGCTGATGCTTGGCACCAAACCATCGTCCAGAACCATTTCGAAATCCGTTCCGCCAGTTGATTCAGTTCGACCAGCTTGAAGATGGATATCGTAATCGTCACCGGAGTAGTTTACATCCACATCAAAAACACGAGACTTCATCGTCGCTTCGCGTGGACGAGCCTGGTAGAAAGCTACGTTTAATGGACCACGAACAGCTGTTTCACCGTTCAGCAAATCTCCTGCCGGACGCGGCAGGCCGCTCCAAGAGGTATTACCCTGTGTCAACCATAGCGCATAATTTGTATTGTCCGCTTCCATTTCCATATTCATGGCGTTGATTAGGATATCAAGATTTTCACTTGGCTTGAACTGAAGCGCACCGGTAATTGCTGTACGAACGCGCTCTTGTTCAAATGCAACAGGACCTGCACCCCACTCCCAAAACGCCTCGTTACCCTGGCGCTGCAAATGGCGTTTTTGATAAACACCTGAAAGCAGAAGACCTACGGTTTCATTTTCATTCTTCCAGCTCACAAGACCAGAAGCCTGCGGATCAATTTTATCTGAATCGTCCTGGTACTGACCCTCAATCGAAGCGAAAATGCTTTTACTCGCCATATCAAGCGGACGACGGGTGTTCACGATAACTGTACCGCCAACGCCACCTTCGGACAGATCAGCCTGAGAACTCTTAAACACCTCAACGCTGCCAACCAGCTCAGACGGCAACAATTCATAGTTGAAGCTGCGACGGGCTGGCTCAAGAACAAACCAACCGGTTGAAGCTACGTTTTGGCCGTTCAGATTTGTCAGTGTTAGGTCTGGCCCTGCACCGCGTATACCGACTGCGGCACCTTCACCGAATTGACGCTGCACAGTAATACCAGGCACGCGCTGCAAAGATTCGGCAACGTTCTTATCTGGAAATTTTCCGATATCCTCGGCCGTGATCGCATCAACAATGGAATTCGCTTCACGCTTGATATCCACTGCCTTTTCGATCGAGCTGCGAATACCTGTTACGATAACCTCGTCTTCGGTTGCATCTTGCGCATGGGCCGGCGCGCTTAGCGCAATGGCTGCGAGGCTGACAGTGCCCCCCAAAATAAACTTAAATGACCTCATTTGAGTTCCCCTTTCAAAAGTAACCTTTAATACCAGATATCCGCTCAGTCGCGACATCCCAAACAGACACCATTTACCAGTGTTTATAGTACCAATAGCGAACCAATTGCCGATGTCAAGCCAATATTGATCCGATTTCCTTACAAATATTGGATTTACACTTGTTTTTAACCCTTTTGGGCCTTATGGATAGAGGAAATGATATGCATTGGTATTGAAGTGAGACATTTTCCCAATCGATTCGACAGTGAAAACAGCCGAAACTAAATTGGTATTGTCAAAAATGGGGAAATTTATGGATAATCTAGCCGACGTGATAGGCAAGCTTGATGAATCGAGCCGTGAACCACTCTATAAACAATTACAGCGCAAGCTGCGCGGTGCGATCGACAATGAACAACTAAGCCCAGAGAAGCCCCTTCCCGCCGAGCGGGAAATGGCTGAACTATTTGGCGTATCCAGAATAACAATTCGAAAAGCCCTTGAGGAGCTGGTTCGCGAAGGCCTTCTATCTCGGAGACAGGGGTCAGGAACCTTCATCGCCAATAGAGTTGAAAAAAACTTCTCTCATTTAACGTCATTTTCAGAGGATATGCGTTCTCGCGGACTGACTCCCAGCTCAAAATGGCTTGAAAAGGCCGAAAGCGTCGTAACCCCTGAAGAAGTTATGAGTTACGGCCTAAGCCCTGGCCTTAAAGTCTACCGCCTGAGCCGCTTGAGATATGCCAATGACGAACCCATGTCTGTTGAATACACAATCGTCCCCGCATATTGCATTCCCAATATCGATAGCATTGGAGACTCTCTTTATGAATCTCTACACAATGAAGGATTGAGGCCGGCACGCGCATTACAAAGATTAAGGGCTGTCCTACTCTCAGCTGACCAGGCCGAATTACTAAATGCCTCCGTCAACGACCCCGGCCTATTAGTAGAGCGAAGAGGGTTTGCAACAGACGGGCGAATTATTGAGATAGCCCAATCTTTTTATCGCGGCGACACTTATGACTTCGTCGCTGAGCTTAGTGGATAACCACATCGAAGACTAAAACTAAAAAACCCAATTAAACCAAAGGATAATACCATATTAATACCAATTATGGTTTTTTCTCTTTATTTTTGAATATTGGTATTATATAAGCCCTATAATGAATTATAGGGAGCGTCCGATGCAGGCCACCGCAGATAAAGCGATCATCGCCGAAAAAACGCTTATGTTCCAAGAGGCTAAGGAATCTGCCGAAGCGGTCCGCCGACAAATCGCGAAGCATAGTGATGATTTTGCGCGAATCGGATCCATACTCAGAAAAAAGACCCCAAATGTGGCTGTGATGGTCGGGCGCGGCAGTTCAGATCATGCCGGCGTATATGGACGATATCTTATTGAAATATTACAAGGCGTAATAACCAGCCCATCAGGACTATCTGTCAGCTCTCTTTATAAAGCACCTCTTCATACACAAAATATCGTCAGCTTCGCTATTTCTCAATCCGGGCAAAGCCCGGATCTTGTTTCGTCGGTAAAAAATATACGGGCGCATGGCGGATATACAATCGCCCTAACGAATACTGTAAATTCCGCTTTAGGCGCTGGCGCAGATGCGACCATTGACCTTTGCGCCGGACCGGAAGAAAGTGTCGCAGCGACCAAGTCCTTTATTACCTCGATGGCAGCTCTTGTGCTCATCATTGCACATTGGACAAATGACTTTGACCTGCTAAATGCCGTAAATACCCTACCCGACCGTTTGGAAAAAGCATGGAGCCTTGATTGGAGTGCGGCTTCTGGCGCATTTGAACAAGCTTCTAACGCTTTCATCTTGGGGCGTGGCGTCGGGTATGGAATCACCCGTGAAGCCGCGCTAAAATTCAAAGAGACGAGCGGTATACATGCAGAGGCCTATTCCGCCGCAGAAGTTTTACACGGCCCCTCCGCTATTATTGAGCCCGGATTTCCAATTCTGGCATTTTCTCAGAATGATGAAACCCGCGGAAGCGTCGAAGCGACCCTCAATAAACTTGCAAGAATGGGAGCAAATATTTTTACGGCGGGCGTAGATCATCCCGATTGCACCTCGTTGCCAACACTGGAAGCCCATCCATTAATCCAGCCGATATTGATGATTCAGAGCTTCTATAAGCTGGTCAACGGCGTATCCGTTGCCCGGGGTTTCAACCCTGACAAACCGCCTCATCTGTCAAAAGTAACGGAAACTTTCTAATGCGTACAGTTTTCGGAAAGGGTCGTATTTTTACAGGACGCAAATTTTTAGAAACTGGGGTAAATCTGGTTGTCGAAAACGGTGTTGTCTCTTCATTTGAATCTCAAGAGCACACGCGCGCTTCAGATGAAATCATTGACTTAAAGGGAAATTTAGTTGCGCCAGGCTTCTTTGACATCCAGGTGAATGGGGGCGGAGGCGTTTTATTTAACGATGCGCCAACCGTTGAAACGATCCGAACGATTGGACAGGCTCATCGTCAGTTCGGCACTTGCGGATTTCTTCCAACCCTTATCAGTGATGACTTAGAAGTTGTTAAGCAAGCCATTAAGGCCGTTGATCAAGCGATAGAAGCTGGCGTTCCCGGCGTGTTGGGCATTCACATTGAAGGTCCATTTTTAAACACAGATCGAAAAGGAGTTCACGATTCCAACAAATTTCTACGTTTGGATGAGGAACATGTTTCTTTGTTGTCGTCTCTTAAGAATGGCAAAACTCTGGTTACGCTTGCGCCTGAGAACACGACGCATGACCTAATTACCAAATTGGTCAAGAATGGTGTAACGGTATCGGCAGGACACTCCAACGCTTGTTATGACAGAATGTTCGATGCCTTAGAAGCTGGCGTCACCGGCTTTACCCATTTGTTTAACGCCATGTCTCAATTCATCAATCGCGAACCGGGCGTTGTCGGGGCTGCCCTTGAAAATCAGGAAAGCTGGTGTGGCATTATCGTTGATGGCCATCATGTATCAGATACAGCACTAAAAATAGCTATGAGATGCAAACCCGAGAATAAGTTTATCCTTGTGACGGACGCCATGCCAACAGTTGGAAGTCCAACGGACAATTTCAAATTGCAAACCAAGAAAATCACGGTGAGGAACGGCGTTTGTGTTGATGAACAGGGTACCCTTGCTGGTTCCGATTTGAACATGGCCGCTGCCGTACACAATACCGTTAATCGACTCGACGTAAAATTAACCGCCGCCCTGAATATGGCCTCATTATATCCGGCGGAATTTTTAGGCTTAGATCATAAAATTGGGGAGATTAGTCCCGGCAATCCCGCGACATTTGTCGTTTTAGACAAAGATTGCACAGTACTAAATAGCTGGATTGACGGAATTTCGAACAAAGACAATTCAGGCCTTCAAGAGGCATAGATGGTGGGGGCCGTATTACGAACATTCGCTAACTTTTCGGAAATGAAACTCGCCCTAGCGGATGACATTGAACACACACTCAAAGATGCCATCAATACAAATGGCCGAGCAAGTTTTGTGGCTACCGGTGGCCGGACAGCCCCCCCTCTCCTAAGCGAGCTATCACGTCGAGACCTGGAATGGCAAAACGTTGATATCTCTTTGACAGATGACCGGTGGGAAAGTGCAGACCCTGACCGCACAAACCATTCGATCATTCGCGCAAATTTGCTGGTTGACCGCGCTCAAAGCGCACGATTTTTGCCTTTGAAACATTCGAATTTATCGATCGAAAAATCTGCCAATATCGCAAACGAAAACATTGAACTGATCTCCAAACCTTTTGACGTGATGCTTTTGGGGATGGGCCTTGATCTACATGTAGGCTCCTTAATTCCTGATGCCGTAAAATTAAAGCCAAGTGACAATCAATGGGTTTGCACCCTGGATGTTCCGGCCAATGATCGATCTAATGACTGGCGGATATCCCTAACGCTTGAGGCCATGCTGACCTCTCGACAAGTCTACGTCATGCTGGCCGGACCAGAAAAACTTAAGGCGTTTAAGACAGGAATGTTGACGGATGACATCAGCCAATATCCTGGCGCAGCCATTTTACAAAACACGGAAATACCGGTAACAATCTACTGGTCTCGTGAGGTTCCGACATCATGAATAATGTTCTAACCCAAAACAGCCATTTCGTATCAGCCGTCTTAGCCTCGACATTGGCATTTTCGGCCTGCCAGTCCAGCGAAAACCTGGAACTAACAACGCCATCAAACCTTGATCAAATCGCCGAGCATTTAGACGTAAAATACACACTGCTCGCTAATCGCTGGGGCGAGGCGTGCACGCTCCCCAATTCATCTGTAACGATCAAAGAAGACCCTTGTTTTGAAGCCAAAATAACCCTGACTTCGGACATTGATATTCCCAGGTCTGATTTTCAGATATTTTTCTCTCAGGTCGAGCCAACCCACGCTGCCAGTTCAGAGACCTTTGACGTTCAGCATCTTAATGGGGATCTGCACGTTATCTCACCTAAACCAGCATTTACCGGGTTTAAAGCGAACGCGCCCGTTGAAATTCCGTTTATCGTGGCCGGGCAAGTCTTTGTCGAAGCAAAGCTTATGCCGAATTACTTCTTAACGGCACCAAATTTGGAACCAAAAATAATTAACTCAACGCGCCTAGAGACAGACCCGGATACGGGTCTAACTATTCGCCCCTATGTCACACCTTTCGGCCATGAGGACCGATTTTTCAAAAAGAACAAAAGCGATAATATTCGCTTTTCGACGGCGGAATCCATATTTG
Organism: Hellea sp.; assembly: GCA_020629135.1. Taxonomy (GTDB): domain Bacteria; phylum Pseudomonadota; class Alphaproteobacteria; order Caulobacterales; family Maricaulaceae; genus JACOMS01. The sequence continues at coordinate 32,924 of JAHDDX010000003.1, read as the reverse complement.
CTGCAAATGAGCGCCCCACATCGCCTGTAAATTATGGATTTCGTCGTCACCTTATTCCCTCGCCCTATTTAATTGAGGCCCCTCAATCCGCGCCGGATATTCAGATAAAAAATGGGTATAGGCTCGTCTTTGAAAACCTTGTCAAAGCAGACGTTGCGCCTGCGCTTAATCGATTAGGCGCCTTAGGCTTCAATGCCAGCACCTCGGGGATTGCCATCAACGCCAGACTTGATCCGCAAAGTGATATTTCACCGGAAGGCTATGAACTGAGCATCGCCGATGATCAAATTACGATCAGCGCCGCTGACAAGACCGGTGTTCTTTATGCCTTTATGTCCATAGCAGGCCTCATCAATCCAGAAGATCAAAGCCTTCCTCAAGTAAAAATCCAAGACCGGCCACAATTCGAATTTCGCGGTCTGCATGTGGATGTCGCTCGAAACTTCCAACCTAAATCGGAAGTGTTGAAAATACTCGATCAGATGGCTGCCTATAAGCTGAACAAATTGCATTTACACTTGGCTGACGATGAGGGTTGGCGCCTGGAAATTCCAGGGTTAGATGAACTCACTCAAGTGGGCGCATATAGGTGTCACGACCCGGAAGAAAAATCGTGCCTATTGCCACAACTTGGGGCGGGGCCTTTCAAAGAGGCCCGTGTCAATGGCTATTATACGGTGGCTGACTATCAAGAAATTCTAAGATATGCCGAAGCACGGCACATAGAAGTTATCCCATCGCTTGACATGCCGGGACATGCGCGCGCCGCCGTAACATCCATGGAAGCGCGATATAATCGCTTGGCTTCCATCGGAAATTTGTTACAGGCAGAGGAATATTTACTGCACGACCTTGCTGACACGTCCGAATATTCCAGCATTCAATATTACAAGGACAATACGATCAATCCTTGTCTGGAATCCCCTTACCGCTTTTTTGAAAAAGTGTTGGATGAACTGATCAAAATGCATGATCAGGCCGGCCAGGTTCTCGAGGTTTATCATATCGGCGCGGATGAGACGGCTGGCGCCTGGACCAGTTCTCCAGCGTGCGTGGCATTTTTCAAATCCAATGAACACGGCGTCACTAAACCCGAAGACCTTGGTCCATATTTTATCCGGCGCGTTTCAGCCATCATCAATTCTAAAGGTCTGACGACTGGCGCCTGGAATGACGGGTTAGAGAATAATGACCCCGAAAAGCTACCGAAAAATATCCATTCAAATGTATGGGGCACGCTATTTTGGAATGCGGTCGAGGTCACCCATAAGCACCTTAATCACGATTGGGATGTGGTTCTGTCTTTACCGGACGTCCTTTATTTCGACATGCCGCATGAAGTCGACCCCAAAGAAGGCGGCTATTACTGGGCCGCTCGTAAAACAAATACGCGCAAGGTTTTTGATTTCATGCCGAATAATCTGCCGGTTAATGCCGAAATTTCACTCGACCGAGAAGGCAATCCCTTTGAAATCAATGATACCCATCCCCGCGAGGCAGGACAAAATATCAAAGGTATTCAGGGACAAATCTGGTCAGAGACCATCCATTCGGCCGATCAGCTTGAATATCAAGTGTTCCCGCGTTTATTGGCTTTGGCCGAACGGGCCTGGCATAAGGCGGATTGGGAACCGGCCTATAATCTTGAAGGCGGTATTTACGGCCCTAATAGCGACGTTACTGCCGCGGGAAAAACCGAGCGCGATGCAGATTGGGAATTATTTGCGCAAACATTGGGACAAAAAGAATTTGCAAAACTCGACGCACTAAACGTTTTCTACCGCATCCCCACACCGGGCGCTAAGATCGAAGATGGCCTCCTGAAGGCCAATATCGCCTTTCCCGGATTGCCGATCGAATACCGTTCAGGCAATGGCCCCTGGCAATCTTATGCGGGCCCAACCCCCGTATCCGGTATAGTTGAAATCCGAGCCCGCTCCGCAAATGGCAATCGAGCCGGACGACTTATCACGCTCGAAGCCAGGTAATTTGCAATTTAATTCGCTATCAACCCAATAAATTAGCGTATTATTGCTATAATTCTCGCTTCTCCACGACATTAACAAGGTAATTGCGCCTCAGGCTCTGTATTATTGCGCTCACAGTTCTAATACTCGCAACAATATATGGCCCCATCATGCTCGAGCTTTCTCCAGGCGCTGTCCATTTATCGACCTTTGAAACCATTTGGCGAGAAGGATTAAGCGTTTGCCTGGATCAAAAGGCTCGAGATCAAATCGCCGCGTCAGCTAAGCTAATTCAAGCGGCCGCTCAAGGCGATGAGGCTGTCTACGGGGTAAACACCGGATTTGGCAAACTGGCTTCAATACGCATTCCCCCCAAAGATACAGCGACGCTGCAACGTAATTTAATCCTGTCTCATTGTGCGGGTGTTGGTGAGCCAACCCCAAAATCCATAACCCGATTAATGATGGTTCTAAAGCTAATCTCGCTCGGGCGCGGGGCATCCGGGGTCAGATTAGAGATCATCGACCAGATTGAGGCCATGTTATCTAATAATGTCACCCCGATCGTACCGTCTCAGGGCTCTGTGGGGGCGTCCGGCGACCTTGCCCCCCTCGCCCATATGGCAGCCGTGATGATCGGAGAAGGTCAGGCCGAGTTTAATGGTGAGATTATGGCCGGCGCCAGCGCCCTTAAGGCCGCCGGCATTGAACAAATTGTGCTCGGCCCCAAAGAAGGGCTCGCTCTGATCAACGGCACGCAGTTTTCGACGGCTCAGGCCTTGGCAGGCCTATTCGAAGCCTGGCGTGCAGCTCAAATTTCATTGCTTTCATCAGCCCTGTCGATCGACGCGGCTATGGCCTCAACCGCGCCACTTCATTCAGGCATTCACAGCCTGCGCGGCCATTTGGGCCAGATTGAAGCGGCCTCAACCCTGCGGGCTTTGCTGGACGGATCAGAAATTCGCGACAGCCACCGCGAAGACGACCCCCGTGTCCAGGATCCGTATTGTATGCGATGTCAACCGCAAGTCGTTGGCGCAGCGATGGGGCTGCTCAGGCAAGCGGCCAAAACCCTTGAAATCGAAGCCAATGCGGCCACTGACAATCCATTGGTCATGTTTGACGGCCAAATCATTTCCGGCGGTAATTTTCACGCCGAACCGGTGGCTTTTGCGGCTGATATGATTGCACTGGCCATTGCTGAGGTCGGCGCCATTGCTCAACGACGTATTGCCTTATTAGTCGATCCGACCTTATCTTTTGACCTGCCGCCCTTCCTGGCAGCTGATCCCGGCCTGAACTCCGGCATGATGATCGCAGAGGTCACCAGCGCCGCCCTGATGAGCGAGAACAAGCATCTCGCCAATCCATGTTCCACTGACAGCACACCTACCAGCGCCAATCAAGAAGACCATGTCTCCATGGCCGCCCATGGTGCCAGACGTCTATCCCGAATGAATGACAATCTGTTTCACATTTTGGGAATTGAACTTTTTTGCGGCGCAGAGGGCGTTCGTTTTCGGGCCCCGATTGAAACCAGCCCGGCTTTGAAAAATGTTTGCCAATTATTTTATAAATCAGTCGCTCCCGTCGACAAGGATCGCTACATCGCCGATGATTTAACACAGGCCGGAATTCTGGCCCGCGGCGACACGCTGTTAAAAGCAACCGATATTCCATTTCCGCAATTGGAGACTTAAATGACCGATAATCGCAAAAACATCCGCAATGTCTATCCACCAACAGGGCCGGAACTGAATTGCAAGAGCTGGGTCACCGAAGCCCCCATGCGCATGTTGATGAACAATCTGCATCCAGATGTCGCCGAAAGCCCGCATGAACTCGTGGTTTACGGCGGGATAGGACGCGCGGCGCGAGATTGGGAGGCCTATGATAACATTTTGAAAAGCCTCAAAGAGCTGGAAACGGATGAGACCTTACTGGTTCAATCCGGCAAGCCCGTCGGCGTTTTTAAAACCCATTCAGACGCCCCGCGTGTCTTGATTGCCAATTCAAACCTGGTCCCGAACTGGGCCAATTGGGATCACTTTAATGAACTCGATAAAAAGGGCCTGATGATGTATGGCCAGATGACCGCCGGGTCGTGGATTTATATCGGGACCCAGGGCATTGTTCAGGGAACTTATGAAACCTTTGTCGAAGCGGGCCGTCAACATTATGACGGCGACCTCACCGGGCGCTGGGTCCTGACCGCCGGACTTGGCGGTATGGGCGGCGCGCAACCCCTCGCTGCCGTCATGGCCGGGGCCTCATGCCTGGCCATTGAATGCGATGAAAGCCGGGCGGATTTCCGCTTGCGCACACGCTATGTGGACGAAAAAACCCACTCCATTGATGAAGCTCTGGCCATGATTGAAAAATGGACCACAGCAGGTGAAGCCAAATCAGTCGCCTTGATTGGCAATGCCGCTGAAATTCTTCCGGATCTGTTTGAACGTGGCGTGCGCCCGGATATGGTGACCGATCAAACCAGTGCCCATGATCCGGTCAATGGTTATTTGCCTATAGGTTGGAATGTGACCCAATGGATGGAACGCCGGGACCTGGATCCGAAATGGGTCGAAGAGGAAGCCCGAAAATCCATGCGCATTCACGTCGAAGCCATGGTCAAATTCGCCGAGGCTGGCGTTCCGACCTTTGATTACGGCAATAATATCCGCCAGGTCGCTTATGACGCCGGATTTAGAGACGCGTTTTCATTCCCGGGATTCGTCCCCGCCTATATCCGCCCCTTATTTTGCAAAGGCATCGGACCGTTTCGATGGGCCGCTTTGTCCGGAGATCCCGAGGATATTTACAAAACCGACGCCAAGGTGAAAGAAATCATTCCAAACGACCCTCACCTGCATAACTGGCTGGATATGGCCCGCGACCGCATCGCCTTTCAAGGCCTGCCGGCACGAATTTGCTGGGTCGGCCTGGGCCTGCGGCACAAGCTTGGCCTTGCCTTTAATGAGATGGTTCGCTCTGGCGAGCTTTCTGCGCCTGTTGTCATCGGACGTGACCACCTGGACAGCGGATCGGTGGCTTCCCCCAACCGAGAAACCGAAGCTATGAAAGACGGGTCTGACGCGGTCTCGGACTGGCCCTTATTAAATGCGCTGCTCAATACGGCATCCGGGGCGACCTGGGTATCGCTGCATCATGGCGGCGGCGTTGGAATGGGGTATTCGCAACACTCCGGCATGGTGATTTGCGCGGACGGCACAGACGATGCCGCCAGACGACTTGAACGGGTTTTGTGGAACGATCCGGCCACAGGTGTGATGCGTCATGCCGACGCCGGATATGACATAGCCAGAGCCTGCGCCAAAGCACATGCGCTCAACCTGCCGGGAATTTTATGAAGTGGTGCGGGCGGCCGGACTTGAACCGGCACTTCCATTCGGAAACAAGATTTTAAGTCTTGCGTGTCTACCAATTCCACCACGCCCGCGACGAAATTGAATGGGCTAGCTATACCGATAGAGGTCTAAGAACAAGCATTTTGTCGCCGCATCTCAAAAATTTGCGGCGACAATGATTGATTAGCAATTTTACAGGCAGGTCGTCGGATCAACCGTGTCGATATTTAAGGCTTCTCCAACCGCGGCATAGGTCAATTTGCCTTCACAAACATTCAGACCATTCAGAAGGTGGGGATCATCAGACAGCGCTTTTTTCCAACCTTTGGACGCTATGTTTTTGGCATGGCCTAAAGTCGCCGCATTCAAGGCATAGGTCGAGGTGCGGGCCACGGCGCCCGGCATATTCGCGACGCAATAATGAACGACCCCGTCGATGATATAGGTCGGATCGGCATGGGTGGTTGCCTTGGAGGTCTCAAAACATCCGCCTTGATCAATCGCGACGTCAACCAGCACACTGCCGTCAAGCATATCCGGCAACATTTCTCGCGTAATCAGTTTTGGTGCTGCAGCCCCAGGAATAAGGACAGCCCCGACGATCATATCTGCCTCTTTGACCAGATCCGCCAATACTGAAGGCGTCGATCGCACGACCTTGGCTGAGGCTCCAAAATAGGCGGACAATCTCTCCATCACGACATTGGAACGCTCCAGAATAGTCACGTCAGCCTGAAGACCTACGGCCATCTGGGCCGCATTGAAACCGACGTCGCCACCCCCAATGATCACGACCTTGGCTGGCGCAACACCTGGAACGCCGCCGAGTAGAACCCCACGTCCGCCACTGTTTTTTTGAAGCGCAGCCGCGCCGACTTGAATGGAAAGACGTCCGGCGACTTGGCTCATCGGCTTTAATAATGGCAGATCGCCGTTATCGTCTGTCACTGTCTCATAAGCGATGCAGACGGCACCAGACCGAATAAGATCTTTGGTTTGTTCCGGATCCGGGGCCAAATGTAGATATGTGTAAAGTATCTGACCTTCGCGAAGCATTGCCCGTTCAACCGCCTGCGGCTCTTTCACTTTGACGATCATTTCGGCCTCAGCGAAAATTTCGGCTGCTGTTGACCGGATCGTCGCCCCTGCAGTTTCGTAAGATGCGTCAGAGGCCCCAATGCCGGCACCTGCCGAAGCCTCAACAATAACAGAATGACCTGCATGGATTAGCTCAGCAACGCTTTCAGGCGTCAACCCAACGCGATATTCGTGGTTCTTGATTTCCTTTGGCACACCGATCAACATGATTTCCTCCAAATGTGTTTCGGGTTTTGTAAAATAAAAATCAAAAAAATTAATTCGATAATCTCTTGCTAAAACGATATTTTTTTGTAAATTTTCTCGCTAAATTATAATTTATTCGAATGCTATACCATGATTGACGATAAAGACCGAAAAATACTTGACGAACTGCAATTAGATTGCCGCCAATCTGTTTCCGAGATTGCCGGTAAGGTCAATCTGTCCACATCCGCATGTCACCGGCGTATTGGAATTCTGGAGGACAAAGGCTTTATCGAGCGTTATGCGGCCCGTTTAAATGGGGAAGCCCTGGGGTTTCTGATGACCTTTTATGTTGAAGTCTCCCTGGAAGAGCAGTCAGACGAAATTTTATCCAAGTTTGAAAAAGCAGCCTTAGCCAGACCCGAAGTGCTGGAATGTCACCTCATGACCGGCGATTCGGATTACCTGATTAAAGTCGCCGCCCCCAACACGCGTGACTATGAGCGAATTTACCGAAGGGTAATCGCCGCCCTGCCTCATGTGAGTCGGATAAAATCATCTCTGGTCATGAAAACGATTAAGCGATGGAACGGCTACCCAGCCAAAACCATCTAATAATAGCTATTCCTATCTGAATATTCATGAAATTGCGGGGTTTTTCGCACCTAATCCATAGACGTATCCAAGTGCATTAGCTATTGAAACCGTTATCTCTAATCTCTTATGGATGTTTCCATGCCATTACCTAGCCCGATGAAATCGTTGAGCGTTTTATTCGCCTCAACCGCCCTCATCGGCTTGACCGTGCCGGCAATGGCGCAGGACGCAAAAAATCTGAAACTTGCCAGCGATAGTCCGTTTCACGATCCCGATATTATTTATCTCGAAGCGGATGAGTTGATAAATGATGAAACCAATAAGGTTTTAACGGCAATTGGCGAAGTCGAAGGTCGCTATGAAGATAAAACCCTTCGGGCAGACCGTGTTGTTTACAATCTTGAAACCGGCCGGGTCGTTGCAACCGGTAATGTGGTTCTAATCGATGCCAGCGGATCTTCTCAATATGCGGACATCCTCGAGCTTTCCAACGAATTGGAAGCCGGGACGGCCTCCAACTTTACGTCACGATTTGCCGGGGGCGGCATAACAGGCGCGAAATTTGCGACCCGCCGAACGGATGAAGGCGTTGATCTTTATAACGCTTATTATACGGCCTGTATTCCTTGTAACGAAAAAGACAAGCCAACCTGGAAGATCAAAGCCCGACAGGTGAGCCAGGATAAAGACCGAAATATGGTCCTTTATAAGGATGCCGTATTTCAGTTTTTAGGTATTCCGATTTTATATACGCCCTATCTCGCTCACCCCGACCCAACCGCGGGACGGACAAGTGGCTGGCTCAGCCCTTATATCGGAGTATCCAGCAGCAAAGGTTTTAATGTCGGCTTACCCTATTATGTGGTTATTGACGATTATACCGAACTCACATTAACGCCGCGCGCATATACAAATGTGAACCCGTTGATGGAGTATCAGTTTACGCGAAAATTTTATTCGGGCGAGATAACAATTGATGGCAGCTTTACCTATGCCAGCATATTCGATCGGGACGGAAATCCGTTTTCCGCGACAGACATTTTTTCCCAACCTGACCACGCGCCTCTTGGAAAACGGTTGAGATCACATACTTTTGCATCCGGTAAGTTCAAAATTTCCGATGATTGGGATTGGGGCTTTGACATACAAGGCGCGTCTGACGACCTATATCTTGACCGATATGACCTGGATCGCCCACGCTCACTTCGCCTCTATGATAATGGACGTTTGACATCCCAAATTTTTGCGGTCGGCCAAGATGATGATTTTAGAGTTTCCGTTAGCTCCTATGGCTATCAGAGCCTTCGCACCCAAGTCCGAGAAGTTGCCGGTGATCCCAATAGATTTACGATCTCCAGGGAAGATGACAGCACCTTACCAATTATTGCGCCAAAAATTGAGATCGATAAATTTTTCAAAGACCCACTTCTGAATGGACGCCTGCAAACATTTGCAGATATTACCTCATTGACCCGAAAAGAAGGCACAAATTACGCTCGAGCGACGGCGGGTCTGGATTGGAATAAAACAGAAATCCTTCCGCTTGGCATTGAAGCCAGCGCTTTTGCCATGGGCCGACATGATTATTTTAATATCCGTCCGGAAGATTCTGACGGTGTCGATTTCAACAGGACGGCTGGACAGGTCGGCGCGGATATTCGCTGGCCATTTATTCGCCCAGGCGAAGTTGATTTCATTTTAGAACCCCGCGCACAAATCACTCAAAGCTTTGGCGATGGCAAAATAAGTAATTTTTCTGTCGTGAACAATCAGGGCGCAACAATTGACGTGCGCCAAGACGGAATTGGGCAAGATCTCGACCAAGGCTTACTTTGGTCGTCCAATAAAAGTTACGGCTATGACTTTTGGCAAAAAGGCTTTCGGGCAGATGTTGGAGGTTCGGCGACGGCGCTTTGGGGCAATAATCGCGCCAGCCTGTTTGTCGGTCGATCTTTTGGATCGGATATTGATGACGAATTTGCTTTAACCTCAGGACTGGACAGCGATAATTCAGACTATGTAGGTCAACTCAACTTTGAACTTGGCAGCAAACTTCGATTGAACGCCCGCACGCGTTATAATGATCAAATAGATAAATTTACACGAATCGATACGTCGGCAACCTTTAATCAGGGGCGATTTAACGGAAATGTCCGATATTATAAAATCGACAACTCCATACGAGGACTTCTGGATGATCCGTCATCTCCGTCTGAAGAGATTTCAGGCCGGATTGGCTTGAAAATCACAAAAAACTGGAGCGCCAATTATTCGATATCCCACGATATAGACAACAGCCTGACGCGCCGTCAGCAACTTGGGCTCTCCTATTTCGATGACTGCACCCGGATTGATGTGTTCTATAACAAACGCAATTTCAATGGCGATGTAATTCGGGATTCAGAAGGTATTGGGTTTAGAATATCTCTGCTGACCCTTGGCGAAACCCGCACCGATTAATCTAGCCGACAAAGGCCTTTTCAACCACAAACTCTGCTGGGGCGGAATTTGAGCCTTCGGTCAGCCCGAATGTTTCAACGATAGCTTTGGTATCATTGATCATATCCATAGATCCGCAAATCATTACCCGGTCTTCTTCGGGATTGAGTTTCGGCGTGCCACTGTTTTTGAACAAATCGCCGGATTCAATCAATGTCGTAATCCGACCTTTGAGCGGATAGTCCTCTCGCGTCAGGCTGGTCACATGCAGTAACCTATCGCCGATCATCTCTCCCACCAATGGATCATCCTTCAGACTATTGCTCAGGTTTAAACCGTAAGACAATTCCGCGCGCTGGCGGCAGGTATGGGTGAGAATAATTTTTTCGTATCGTTCATAGGTCTCAGGATCACGAATTAGGCTCGCAAAAGGCGCAATCCCCGTACCCGTGGAAAACATGTAAAGGCGTTTGCCAGGCAGCAAAGCATCCAGCACCAAAGTTCCTACAGACTTCTTCGCCAAAATGACTTGATCACCGGGTCGAATTTTCTGAAGATGAGAGGTCAAAGGTCCATCCGGAACTTTAATTGAATAAAATTCCAGCTTGTCATCCCATGCCGGGCTGGCAATAGAATAGGCGCGCATAATCGGTTTTTTCGCTCCTTCCGGATGTAAACCTATCATGACAAACTCCCCAGACCGAAACCGAAAGCTCGGCGGACGGGTTATTGAAAATGAAAACAGGCGATCCGTATAATGTTCAACATCCAGAACCGTTTCTCGTGTTGGCGCATTAGGATTGGTGGACATGACTTAAACCTCAAACAGGACTATTCTGGCACTCACATAGTTATGCGAGCGGCCTTTATCAATGTTCTATATAAAAAACAATCATTCTTTATATAGTTTTAGGTAAAATTATAGAGAGACAGGTTTGGCGGCCTCTACCAACTGCAAAAATTCCTGTCTTTGCTCGGGCTTGTGGAATTGTCCGTTCAATGCACTTGAAATCATTAGATGGGGTGTGCGAATTCCTCGCATCGTCATGCATAAATGCTCGCCCTTAGCCAGAACTGCAACGTCTTCTGTGCCAAGAATATCCCGAACTTCGTGGGCGATATCGGCCACTAGCTGTTCCTGTAACGTAAGCTTGTGAGCGTGTTTGTGCGCGATGCGCGCGAATTTTGACAAGCCCAGGACTTTGTCATCGGCGATATAGGCGATCGCAACATCGCACCAGAACGGCAACATATGGTGTTCGCACATGGACCACACGCGCATACCTGTGACACAAACCATTTGGTTGTGTTTAACGGCCGAAAATGTAGTATCAATTTTGCCGGCGTCATATTCAACAAATTCTTTCCAGAAGTTAGCTATGCGACGGGGCGTTTCCTTAAGGCCTTCCCGATCGGGATCCTCCCCCAAAGCTTCAAGCAAGTCTCGAACCAAAGATTTGACTTTGGCGTGATCTATTTTTTTATCAGTCATGACTGGTTACCCTTTCATAGCAGCACGAATTTCGGCCACGCGACGCCGGTTGACCCCACGATCAGAATATCCGACCCGTGACGCCGACCTGATGTGAACTGTTCCGTTTCCGGCTTCGCGCAATTCCAGATCATCTACGAATTTATATATTTTCGACATATATGTCGCCGAAACATAGTCGTCAGTTTCGGATGTTATCGTCCCGCCAGTGGCAATCACGGCATCCTTTGCTGCCTTTAGCGTTCCAGACAAGGGTTTAACCTGTTTTTCTGGTTGAACGCCCTCTTCGCTGGAAACACAGTTCGGCTTAGCCGGACACCCGGCTAGTTTCCCCTTCACCAGGCCAGGTGCTTTACCTTTTTGTGATTTCAAACCCAGAAGAAAAAAAGTCACCGACATAAACAATAAAAACCCGACTAAATATTTTAAAACCAGCATTAGGCTTCCCTATCCCTTAATATCACTTTGGCAATATACTCATCATACCAAGTCGGCCCGGTGAGTGACTGAAAAAAACCGTTATGCCCCCCATATCTCAACATTATGCGTCTGACACAAGGACTTAACTCTAATTCTTCAAGATCTTCGGCGGGAATGACCGGATCATCTTCTGACATTATCAGCGTCGTTGGCGTGTTCATGTTCGCTAGATCATCCGGCCATATCCGATAGCCGTCAAAATAAGCCTCTTTGGATTCAAATCCACTGTGATCCTTTAAGAACAATTCGCTCATCCCCATGACCGTCTTTTCGTTTAGGATATGATCAAAGTTATAAAGCTCGGGGAAGGCCTCAGTCTTTTTTTGCAGGCTGGCCCGAAACTTTTTAATAAAATAGCGTTGGATCAAAATATTTTCATCAACCAGCGGCGACGCTTTTCGCGGATGAATGACCGGACTGATGGCAAAAACATGGTGCAGCCAGCTTTTATCGGTATCGCCAATTTCACGTACAATCCGCAGCGCAAAATTCCCACCGAGCGAAAACCCAACCAAATAAACCGGCAGGCCATTCGCTAGTTTTGCCGCGGCTTTGACACCATTAAAGACTTCGTCCAATCTAACCGAATGAAACGGCTCTTTGTTCAAGTGATGGGTGTCACCATGATCCCTTAAATTCAGACGGAATACTGAACAGTGGTGTTGGAATAAAAATCGGGCACAACATTTTACATAGGTCGAGTTTTCACTACCTTCCCAGCCATGCAGAAAGATCACCATCGCCTGCGGGTCAGCATGCGGCGATAAGGCGCCCGCGAGACGCACGCCATCCCCGCAATCCAGAATATGATTTTCCCGAATATCCTCGACCGGATTTGGCCCCCGATTGCGAAACTTTAGGCTGGCCATAATGGTTTGCACCATAGCCGGACGATAACGCCAGGGCGGTTTGAAGTCAGAGTACGATATGTCGCTAGAGCTTATTAAGGACATTGTGGTATTAAACGGACGAAACTTCTGTCTGGATTATGCAAAATTGACGGTATGCTATGATGAAATGTGGATTGAAAATCAACTCTTGCGACCTTATTTGCACGAAAAATATCGCGTAGATCGCGACTTGGAAACATTATGAAACCCAATCGTTCACAGATTATTGCATTGGTCGCCATTTTACTCGTGGCCGCCTGGTTTGGCGTGAATTCACTTTCCAGTGAGCCAACCCAATCTACAAGCACGGCAGCAACAGAGGTCGCCGAAACCGCTTTGCCTGAAGTCGTCATAGCCCACCGTACTGCCGAAGAACATTTGCAAAAAATCAGTATTTACGGACGAACCGAAGCTATTCGAGAAGTAATGGTCAAGGCAGAAACAACCGGACTTGTCGTGTCGGCGCCCCTGCGCGAAGGCCAGCGGGTATCCAAAGGACAATTGATCTGCAAACAGGATATAAACGCGCGACAGGCCAATCTGGACCAGGCCCGAGCAATGCTCAGAACCCGCGAGTTAGAGTATAAAGCAACGAAAACGCTGGTTGAAAAGGGGTATAGATCTGAAACCCAAGCCGCGACGGCGCTTGCGGCGTTGGATGGGGCGAGAGCCTCTGTCAAACAGGCGGAAATTGAAATTGATAATATCAATATCCGGGCCCCTTTTTCGGGTATTTTTGAAACTCAAATCGCCCATATTGGGGACTTTTTAAGCCCAGGCCAGCCTTGCGGCTTAATCGTTGATCTGGATCCCCTGGCCGTCGTGATTGAGTTGACAGAAAATCAGGTCGGCCAAATCAAGGTCGGTCAAGACGCACAAATTGAACTCGCTACCGGACAAAGCCTGACTGGACAGGTTCGATTAATTGAAGCACGGGCCAACCCCGCTACACGGACTTTCCGAACAGAAATTGTCATTCCCAATAATGATTTGGCCCTGAAATCAGGCGTCACAGCAACTGTGGCCGTCGATGCCGGCATGGTCCTGGCACAACGTATACCGTCTCAGATTTTATCTTTGGACGATGCGGGCAATGTCGGCGTTCGATATCTTGACGAGCAGAACATTGTCCGGTTCGCGCAAACGACCACAATTGATGAAGACGAAACCGGGATTTGGGTTTCAGGTCTGCCGGATCAAACCCGTATCATCGTAAAGGGACAAGACTTTGTTTCGATCGGCGTCGAGGTTGACCCGAAAAACGGTTCAGCCGGGTCTATGTCCCAATGAATCAGATAGTCGGATTTGCGATCCGCAATTGGCGGATGACCATCAGCATCATGATTTTTGCCGTCATAGGCGGTATAATTGCCATGGGCCGACTGCCGTTGGATGCCGATCCGGATGTCCCGGTTCCCTTTATCAATGTGCGAGTGGTTTTACCCGGCGTATCCCCTGAAGACTCTACACGTCTTTTAATCCGCCCTATGGAAACCGAGCTAAAATCCATTGAGGGCCTAAAGCAGATGGACGGGGTCGCTATAACGTCCTCAGGATACATGAATCTGGAATTCGATTTTCCATTCGATCAGGATATCGCCTTGCGAGATGTGAATGACGCGGTTGATAAAGCTCGATCAAAATTTCCACTCGAAGCCCGCCAACCCATAGTCGAAGAAGTCAACACCTCGTCAATTCCAATTATTGTCGTGAATTTATTTGGCAGCGCGCCGGAACGCGAACTTCAACATCTGGCTAAAGATCTTCAACGCCAATTAGAAAGTATTCCGGCCGTTTTGGAAGCCCGCATAGCCGGGGAGCGTGTCGATGTCTTGGAAGCTATTTTGGACCCGTCACTGATCGAAAGCTCTGGCATTTCCTACAATGAAATTGCGGCTGCCGTCTCGCAAAACAACAGCTTGATTACCGCAGGCGCCTTAGAAACCGAAAATGGGCGTTTCGGGGTTAAATTACCGGGCCTTATTGAGAATACAGAAGACCTGTCAGAGCTGGTCATTCGCCGTAATGAAAATGGCAGTATTATCCGCATGAAGGATATTGCGACCGTGCGTAAAAATTACAAAGACGCGACGGCTTATGCCAGATTTAATGGGGTTAAATCGGTTTCAATCGAAGTTACCAAGCGCCAGGGCGAAAACATCATTAGAACAATAGAAAAAGTCCGCACGCTTGTAGACGAAGTCCACGCGGCATCTGACTGGCCCGCCACAGTGAATGTAAAATACAGTCAAGATCGCTCGACCGACATTATTGAGATGGTCACCTCTTTATTTTCTTCAATTATGAATGCTGTAATCCTGGTCTTTATCGTCTGTATTGCTGCTTTAGGTCTGAGGTCTGCTTTGTTTGTTGGATGGGCCGTGCCCGCCAGTTTTCTGATGGCTCTGTTTATGTTCATGGTTCAGGGCGAAACCATCAATATGATGATCATGTTTGGCCTCATCCTGTCGGTCGGCGTCTTGGTCGACAGTGCTATTGTCATCATCGAATATGCGGACCGCAAACTGGCGGAAGGTCTCGACCGGAAGCAGGCTTTCCAGATCGCGGGCGAACGTATGTTCTGGCCGATCGTGTCTTCGACAGCGACAACATTAGTCGCCTTTTTACCCTTGCTGTTTTGGGAATCCATTCCTGGAAAATACATGTCTTATTTTCCGCGAACGATGATTTATGTCCTGACAGCATCAATGCTGATGGCGATCATATTTCTGCCGACAATGGGTACTCTGATTGGTCCACGTAAAATCACCAAATCAACGGCCAACTTGAAGGCCCTATCCGGCAAAGAAGGCGACCCCTTGCAAACCACGGGTTTCTTAGGCGTCTATGTGCGCTTCATTAACAAGCTGATCCGCTTCCCCGCGCTTGTAATTCTGGCAACCCTGTTGTCAGCGTTTTTCATCGTAAAAAGTTTCGGTGCCGCTATGTCCGGTTCACCGCCAAAACCCGTTGAATTTTTTACCCAACAGGTTGGTGACCAAATTTACATCCTAGCCAGATCTCGCGGAAATACGACGGCCGCATCCGACCTGGATATAGCCCTGGAGATAGAGCGGCGGATTGCCGATATCGATGGTATTGAATCAGTTTATTCTGTAACAGGGTCCGCGGCTGGCGGGTCAGGCGGTGTCGTCATGGACGGCATCCAAAGTGTGCCTGCAGATACGGTCGCGAAAATTTACACAGAGCTTAAACCCTTTGGAAGCCGCCCTGAGGCCAGCGTGATCATGGATGATATTCGGGCGTCCGTGGCCAATATGCCCGGCATAATGACTGAAGTAATTTCGGTCGCTATGGGCCCTCCCATTGGAAAAGATGTCTCGATCCAAATAACTTCTGATGATTTGAATTCTGTTACCAGGACGACCAAACTGGTCCGCCAGAAATTTGAAACCGTGGATGGACTGATCGAAATTGAGGATACTTTACCCGTTCCCGGCATTGAGTGGGAAGTCAATGTTGACCAGGAAGAAGCCGGACGTCTGGGCTTAAATGTGTCGCAAATCGGTGCGGCCGTTCAGTTTGTGACGGAAGGCGCTTTGGTCGGTCAATATCGCCCGCTGGATGCTGATGAAGAAGTGGATATACGGGTCAGATATCCGGAATCATCCCGTGATCTTCGCAAATTTGATACGCTACGCATTCAAACGCCGGCCGGTTCCCTGCCCTTATCTTCTGTTGTCGATATCGACGCCAAAACCAAACAGGATAAAATCACCCGTCGCGACCAGGCTCTGGTCTATGAGGTGCGCGCCAATTCTGCAGAAGGCTTTGCGACCAATAAGCAGGTTGAAGAGTTACAAGCCTGGCTGACATCTGAGGCCGGACTTCCCGCGGACGTCAGTTTCAAATTCCTCGGACAAGAAGAAGAAAATGCTGAAGCCGCCGAATTTTTCAAAGCAGCCGGCATAGCCATAATATTTATGATGGGCGTGATCCTGCTTTTACAGTTCAACAATTTCTATCATGTCTTCTTAACGCTGACATCGGTTATATTGTCGATTTTCGGGGTGTTATTGGGACTGACCTTTTATCCCTATGTCAGCATCATTTTATGCGGAACTGGCGTGATTGCCCTCGCCGGCATTGTTGTAAACAATAATATTGTTTTGATTGATACATTCCAACGCTTGCTAGAAAATGGATACGAACCCGTAGATGCGGCGATGCGCACAGCGGCGCAAAGGGTACGTCCAGTTGTCTTGACAACCGTGACGACTGTGGTCGGGCTAATGCCTCTGGTATTAGGTTGGCAAGCTGACATTTTCACAGGCCAGTTTTCAACGGGCGGAACATCAACGTCTGAAGTCTGGCAGCCCGTATCCTACGTTATTGTATGTGGGCTGGCCTTTGCGACCTTGCTAACACTCATCTTGACGCCTGTGCTTTTGGCGGCCCCAACAATATGGGGACAGAAAATAAAATCTGTGCGCGACAAGGTTTCCCAAAAACAAAGCGGTGAAACCCATCCAAATGTGGCTGAATAACTATTCTTCTACGAGGATCGGATCACTTTCCTCTGGCGCAAAAATTGCCGTATATTGATAACCACCGCCCAATAATTTGCGGCGAACCTGCCACATAAAAGGCTCAAACTTTACATCCAAAGCCAGAGCGTCATTCGCCTGGCTGGACTTGCGCTCGAAAGGAACTGTCACTGACGCAACAACCTCGCCGTCAACAAACAGATCGGTTCGAATGTCATAAGATCCAAGGGGTAAAGTATCCGCCGCGATAAAAAACCAGCGCCCATTTTGCGCTACCCGAATTTCGCCAACAGCGACATTGTTCGCAAAGATACGGACCCGTCCACTCGTTTCGGATACTCCTGAAAATATCACGCCACCGCTATCATCATAATCTATCGGTCCGAGGCTAAGACCACCATTTGTTGGAAGACCACGAAATGGCGATTGGAAAACACGCGTTGGACCTCCGGGCGCGGTAATCATCAAAAGCGCGGGAATTTCGTTTGCGTCACCACTCTCATCTTTGGGCGGTGGCGCGATGCGAAAGAGTTTCTCATCCGATCTGATATTCGCCCCCTCCCGGACATTCACAACCAAATCAATCGCCAGATTATCCGTTCTATTGACCGCGAATTCGGCCTTCCATTCGCCCTCGCCATTTGCGTTCACAGACAATAACTGCGTCCCATCATTTTCCACACCAATTTCAACATTGGGCGCGCTGGTACCCGTGATACGCAGACGGCCCGCCTGTTCTGAAACTGATTGAAAAATAACTGGATCAACGGTTGCATTAGGGTCGGGCACATCCGAAGCGGTGTTTTCGCCATTATTCGCATTTTCGGTTGGTCGATAATTTTGCGATATCTGTAAAGCGACAAACAAACCCAAGGCCAATATCAGGCCGGTTACTAACATTGAAATAAAACGAGATTTCATCAAAAATTCATTTGCTAATTTTCGCGACAGACAACTACTTGCACCCGTCTTAAAACATGAATAGACGGTGTGCCTCGACCTTGTAAACCCGAATAGATAGAAATTACGAATGTCCGAAAAAGAAACTAAACAAAAGAGTATATGTGTGTTTTGCGGGTCAAGTCCTGGCAATCACTCCAGATATGTGGAATTGGCATCCCAAACCGGGAAAGCCATCAGCGAACGAGATTACCGCCTGGTTTATGGGGGCGGTGGGTTAGGCCTGATGGGGGCCACTGCCCGGGCGGCTCATGAAGCTGGGGGTAAGGTTCTGGGTATTATTCCGGAATTTTTACTGGAAATTGAAAAAGCCTTTAATTTGGTTGAGCACCGTATTGTCCCTGACATGCATGAACGTAAAATGATGATGTATGATGAAGCGGACGCTTTCATTGTCCTGGCGGGTGGTATTGGGACCTTAGAAGAAGCGGTCGAAGTCATTTCATGGATGCGGCTCGATTTACACCAAAAGCCGATTATATTTGTCTGCGATGACGGGTATTGGGATCCTATCATTTCACTTCTAGACCACATCATAAAAGCGCAGTTTGCACCGGAATGGGTGCATGACGGCATATTTGAAGTCGAAACGCCCGAAGAGGCGCTCGATATTATTGAACGGGAATGGGCCAAGCCGTTTAAAGTTCGCGAACCTCTGGTTCAGATTGAGGATGTGTAAATAATAGTGTCAGACAGTCAAAAGATCGGCGCATATGGCTTCAAGACCAACTCTATCCTCTTCATCAAATGAACCAATTTCTGTTGAATCGACATCTAAAACGGCCGCTAAAACCCCGTTTCCATCAAACACCGGTACAACAATTTCTGAATTAGAGCGGGAATCACAGGCAATATGCCCAGGAAAAGCATGGACATCCTCTACGACGATCGCCTCTTCGCGATCCGCACAGGCGCCGCAAACGCCTTTGTCAAACGGAATACGTAAGCACCCTAATGTCCCTTGATAAGGCCCGATTACCAATTCACGCGGTTTTAACGGATCGACCAGATAAAATCCGGTCCAAAAAAAATAATCAAAGGCTTGATGTAAAAGACAGGCCGCTGTTGCATATCGCGCCGTCATCGATGTTTCACCCCCCACAACACTCGCAATTTCAGTCCTGAGTTCTTTATATCTTTCCGCCTTGCTCACGATCGATCCTTTTGAAAGTTCAGTTCACCTATTTGGCCATTCCGCTCATAAATGCAATTCCTTTGCATGAACAAAACTATTGATATTGTGATAAAAAACCGATATGACAGCGCTGTCATTTAAGAGGATGCTATGACCACACGTATCGCTATCAATGGATTTGGCCGTATTGGACGAAATGTTTTGCGCGCTCTCTATGAAATGGGGCGCCAAGACCTCGAATTTGTTGCCATTAATGATCTCGCAAGCCCGAGAAACCTTGCGCATCTTTTGAAATACGATTCGGTGCATGGCCGCTTCCCAGGCGATGTCAAAGCCACTGACAGCACGATCGATATTGGCAATGGCCCTATTTCGGTTACGGCTATTCGTAATTTGGAAGACTTGTCTTGGGATGATGTCGACATTGTCATGGAATGCACCGGTATTTTCAAATCCCGGGAAACCGCCTCCAAGCATATCGCAGCTGGCGCCAGGAAGGTTTTAATTTCCGCCCCCGGTCAGGATGTCGATAAAACTATAGTTTACGGCGTAAATGACCAAACGCTGATTTCCGAAGACCTTATTGTCTCAAACGGATCATGCACAACAAATGCGCTCGCGCCTGTCGCCAAAGTGCTTCACCGCGAGTTCGGAATTGAGAACGGGTTTATGACAACGGTACATGCCTATACGGGTGATCAACCTACTCTGGATGCCGTCCACAAAGATTTAAACCGAGGACGCGCCGCCGCTATGTCCATGATTCCGACCTCAACCGGCGCTGCCGCGGCTATAGGACTGGTTATTCCGGAACTGGCCGGCAAACTCGATGGCAAAGCTATCCGGGTTCCAACTCCAAACGTATCTGTCGTTGACCTCACGGTGAACCTACAGAAAGCGACGGATGCCGAGGCAATTAATCAGGCTTTTCGTCATGCCTCGGAAACGGATCTTAAGGGCGTGTTGCAAGTCATCGACGAAAAGGTTGTCTCTATTGACCTTAATCATGACCCTCATTCGTCCAGTGTCGTGTCGGACAACACCGTCGTGATCGAAGGCAAACTGGCCCGCATCCTGGCCTGGTACGACAATGAATGGGGGTTTTCCAATCGCATGTTAGATACCGCTGCCACTATGGCGGCCCTGACCTAGGAGGTCATCATCGTAAAACGGCAAACACCTTCTGAAATTTTAGGCGATCTCAGGAAACGACTGGAAATTCATGAAACGGGGTTGATAAATGACCCACAATCAAATCCGGTCAAACTCCTCGCCTATGATATTTCAAAACGCGTCGAAGATCGTTCCATTGCCTTTCGAGACATTGAGGCCATCATAAAATTATTATCGGACCAAGGTTCAGTTTCTCGGGCAAGTAGACTGCGCGAGCGCTCGGGCCTGGCGCAGTTTGAAGCCATAGAAAACGATTTAGCCGATATCGCTGTTCGCAAAGCTAAATCCGGCTTTGATCAATTTAAAAAATGGATTGAAAACCCGGAACAAGGTTTGGTCTTAACGGCTCACCCAACCTTCTTATTGTCCCGAGACATTCGTCAGACCCTCGGAGAAATTGCGACACGAGAACCACATGATTTCAAAGACTTGCGCGAAGAATTGAAATCACATGCCTATCTTCCAACGCGCGCGCCTACGCTGTCAGAAGAACATGAAGATACGCAATATGCAATTATTCATATTCAACAGGCCCTGACCCATATCTATAAAAACCTTTTGGCAATAGCTAAAACACATTTTCCGAATCAATGGACATCCCTTTCCCCGAATTTGATGAGCGTTTATTCGTGGGTGGGCTACGATATTGATGGACGCACTGACATTGGATGGGGCGATGCCCTTCGCCTCCGTCTTTTAGAAAAGAAAACACAAATTACCCGATACAAGTTGGCTGTAGACGCAATATTGTCGATTAACAAACTCGGCGCCGATTGCGAAAAAGCGGTCGAAGAATTGCTTGATCATTTAACCGATGGCCTAGAGAGCGCAGAGCGGGATCTGAGCCTGTTCAACAAGGAATTATCTGACGTCGCCAATTTAATTGCTGCGGCCAATAATCTGACTCGAAACTCGAGCCGGCGATTACTGAATTTGCAAAAACTTTTTCCCCTTTTGGACAAAGCCATTCACGCCGCCGAGAATGCCAAAGCCCAACGGGATTTGATAGTCCTGAAAGGCATGATGAAAAGCTTCGGGCTTGGAACGTCTCGGATACATTTCAGACTAAATTCCCGTCACGTCATTAGTGGCGTTAAGTCCATATTTGGCATTAAAGATCAGACCCATGACGCGCGCACTCTTTTGATGCGGGCGTCTCAGCTCACCCGTGACGTTAAACCCAAATCGGTCAACTTTGCGTCTTTGGCATTAGAAAAAAGTACCGCCCATCAGCAAATGATTTTGATGGCGCAGATTTTAAAATATGTGGACAATGAAACACCGATCCGCCTTTTGATCGCAGAATGTGAAGACAGCCTGACCCCGCTTGGCATGCTGTATATCGCAAAACTCTACGGTCTTGAAAAACACCTTGATATCTCTCCATTGTTTGAAACCGCCGACGCGCTCAATAATGGGGGTCGGATTATTTCAAAAATGCTCAGCAATCCGGTTTACCGCCAATATGTCGAGGACCGGGGTGTATTCGCCATACAAACCGGGTTTTCCGATGCAGGTCGATTTATGGGGCAAATACCCGCGACGCTGGCAATTGAGCGTCTGCAATCTCATTTTGCGGCCGCTATGGCCGAACATGACGTCCAAAACGTGACATCTATTGTTTTTAATACCCATGGCGAATCTATGGGGCGCGGCGGACATCCCGGAAATATTGGCGAACGGGTCGATTATGTCATGAGTCCCTGGGCAGTTCACCAATTTGAGAAAAACGATTTACCGCTATGCCATGAAACCAGTTTTCAGGGTGGCGACGGGTTTTTATGGTTTCAAAGTGAACAACTCGCCACAGCAGTCACAACGTCTCTATTGATCGCACGCCACCGCCCTAAGACGGGTACCGATACGGACGTTTTTTACCTGGAAAGAGATTTTTCCTGGGATATGTTTACGTCTCTGTCTTCTGAACAGGCCAGTCTTTATCAGGACCCTAACTACGTCAATTTGCTGGGAGGCTTTGGCCAAAACCTGCTTTTGCCGACGGGTTCCCGGGCATCGAAAAGGGCGAAATCAGATCACAAAACAGGAATGTTCAACCCACGCCAGCTTAGAGCTATCCCGCATAATGCCATCTTGCAACAATTCGGAGCTCAGGCGAACATATTCTATGGTATTGGGCGAGCCGCGGGCGTCGACCCGGACAAATTTGCGTCTCACCTGTCGAATTCAGATCGGGCGAAATCCATATTCAAACTTGTCCAAGCTGCGATGAACCGGACAAATTTATCGATCCTTTCGGCCTATGGTCGCCTTTTTGACCCTGGATTTTGGGTCAGTCGCGCTCTTTCGGGCAATGAACCTGTATTGGCGCAAAAAAGTTTGAGCGTCAGCCAGACAATGGCCACTCAGGATTGGCGGGCGCGCATAATGGATCTGGCAAACAGATTACGCATTGATCTGTTTGAAGGGCAAAATTTTTTAAAGGTCGGCGACGCACAGGAATTTGCCGGGGACGAAACCCTAAAAATTCTTCATGCCCTAAGATTGGCGACAATTATGAAAATGTTGATTATTGCCACTGACCTCCCGGCCCATGGTGATGAGCGATCCACCCAACTCAATGTCTTGCAAAGACTTCAGACTTTTGAAATTGATTCGATTTTAGCCGACTTGAAATCCCGCTATCCCGAAATATCGGCCGATCTTTCCTGGACCGAACAACTTCAGGAAAAAACTGGCGACGAATTGGGTTCGGGTCACGGTTTTTCACATTTGACTCAAAGCGTGATTAAGCCCCTTGAACGGGCCTCACAACTCGTCCGACAAACCAGTATCGCGATAACCCATCATTACGACGCTTTCGGTTAGAATCCTCGATTGCAAATGATATTGCGCTTGTCGCAAAAAAGCGTCTCTGTTATTGAGCGCGCATGTCTGAAATTTTAATTTCCCCTTCGATTCTTTCCGCCGATTTTGCCAAGCTTGGCGAAGAGGTCGCCAATATCGATCGCGCCGGCGCGGATATGATTCATATTGATGTGATGGACAATCATTATGTCCCGAACCTGACAATCGGGCCAATGGTTGTGAAAGCTCTCAAACCGCATAGTCAAAAGCCCTTTGATGTCCACCTCATGGTAAGTCCGGTTGATGCTTTGATATCTCAATTTGTCGATGCTGGTTCTGATATTATTACAGTTCATCCTGATGCAGGCCCGCATCTCCATCGGACCCTGCAATCGATTAAATCATTGGGCGCAAAAGCGGGCGTCGCGCTTAACCCCGCCACCCCTGTTTCAAGCTTAGATCCTGTAATTGAGGATATTGATTTGATATTGGTGATGAGCGTCAATCCCGGATTTGGTGGACAATCCTTTATTAAGTCACAGATACAAAAAATTAGCACTTTGCGTGGCATGATCGATGGATCGGGTCGCGATATCATTCTCGAAGTCGATGGCGGTGTAAATCCGGACACATCCGTTTTATGCCGTGATGCGGGTGCAAATGCGCTGGTCGCAGGTAGCGCCGTATTCAAAGGTCCAGGCACTTATGCCGAAAACATCGCTGCGATCCGAGGCCGATCCACCTCTCAAGCGGCTTAGATATTAGGAAATCGTCATGGGGCGCTTCCCCTTAGGATATGTGGCGAAAACAGCTCTGCAAAAGGGCTATTGGCGCCTGGCAACCGATATGGGTGGCCCGGCCCGTGCAGTCAATCTGCGCGTCGGCCAGTGTGAAACTTTTGCCGATCTACGCATTACAAATTTTAGCGGTATCGGTCAAAAACGCGATGAAATCTTATCAGGCCATTTTGTCTATGCAAATCAAGAACTGGATGTAGGTGCCCAAGGCGACCCATGGACTATTCCAGCGCCGTCTGAGCGATTTGCGTATTGGCTTCACAGTTTTGACTGGCTTCCCCATTTATCCGTTGGTCAGCACAAAATGGCTGCCGTTCGGGCCCGCTTTCTCGTCGATAGATGGATTGAGGTTTATGGCGAGTGGAACCCTTATGCCTGGGACAATGATATCATCGCAAACCGCCTGTTTGCGTGGCTCACCCTGTGGTCTCCCCTGCTTTCCATGGATCGCCTTAGTAATCTGGCGCAAAACAGGCGAAACTCGACTGTTCGCCAGCTGACCCGCCTTAAGAACACATATAATCGCACACCTCATGGCTTGCCTAAATTCAAAGCCGCCGCAGTTATCGCGCTTGGCGGATTAATCATCCCTTCAAAACCCGACAAATTCCTCAACCGCGGTCTTGATTGGCTAGACGAGGAAATAGACAAACAAATTCTGCCCGATGGAGGCCACGTCAGTCGCTCACCTCAACAATCCTTACAAGCCTTGCATATATTGACTGTTCTTAATCAAGCGTTGCAAAAACGAGGCGTAGAGGCGACACGCGCCCATCACCGAGCCTTGGACAGACTTCGCCACATCGTGCCCTTTTTTCAACACCCTGATAAAGGGCTCGGCTCATTTCATGGCTCTGGTGAATCGGATGCCAAATATGCCCAGGCTTTGCTGAAGTCATCGGATTTGGAAGTTAAGCCTTTTACCTATGCGCCGCATACGGGCTTTCAACGTGTTGAACAGGGAGAAACCGTCATTCTCGTCGATTGCGGCGAAACGCCAGATCATCCTTATGACGAGACCGCTCATCTTGGACCCCTGGCCTTTGAAATGTCGACACAATCAGGCCGTTTAATCGTCAATTGCGGATGGGGACGTGAACAACCTTCCAATTGGCGCCAAGCAATTCGAGAAACCTCCGCCCATTCAACCCTTGTTTTGGACAATCGATCAGCAGGCAACCGGCTTAGCTCTGGGCTGGCCGCCCGGGTTTTTCAGAATTCATTTGAAAACGGAGTCGATGAAACCCAGGTCTCTCGAATGGAGCAGGCAAATGGCGTTTGGCTTGAAATGTCTCATCATGGATATTTGAAACAATCCGGTCTGTCCCATCGGCGTCGCATTTATATCAATGATTTAGGTACAGATATTCGAGGCGAAGACAGCCTTGCCGTTCCTATCGGAATGACACCTATGAGCCGGGACGAAATCCCGTTTGATATTCGTTTTCACATGCACCCCAGCGTTCGCGCGACACTCGCCCAGGACCTTCACAGCGCGTTGTTAATTCAACCCGGCAAGGTTGGGTGGCGCTTTCGAACAGATGGCGGCCCGATGCGTATTGAAGAGTCCGTTTATTTGGGGGCGGGATCTAAACCTGTTAAAACTGAACAGATTGTGATATCAGGCCACGCTTTTGCAGATAGTGATGGCCAAACGAAATCCAATCGGGTGCGTTGGTCTATCAAACGACTAGAGGCTCGGTAATGTTAAGATCGGTTCAAAGTTTTGCGTCAAAACCATCGGTGACAAAGACACTGGTGACTTTGTTTGACGCAACTATTGGCGCGATTTGCATGTATGCGGTTATTCACTGGCGTTATCTCGCTGAAGGAAAACCAGTTCCTGCCAATATTGACGAAACTGCCGCCGTCGTTTTCTTTTTATCCTGCGTTATTACATGGGTTTTAACTGACACTCACAAAGCAATTTGGCGATTTACATCTTTAGATGACATCAAAAATTTGCTGCAGGCCGTTGTTTTGGCGTCATTTATCGCCCCTGCAATCTTGTTTTTCTTTTTTAATCGCGCCGAGGATTTTCCACGGTCCGTTCCGTTTATTGTCGGGCCGCTGTTCTTTTTCGCGATTACAATTGCCCGCACCATCGCCTTGTTTATGCAAAACGGCGACATTCGCGCCATGTTCAGAAGAGAAAACGATGATGCCCCTATTGCCATTTTGGTAGGAACAGAGAATTCGCTTCACAACTATATGCGGGATGTCAGCCGAAAAGCGGGCGGATTTAACTACAGCATTCGTGGCTTGGTGGGTACAGACGCTAATCACCGAGGACGGTCTATCAGGGGCATTCCGGTCATCGGCAATCTTGACGACATTCGGCACGTCATTGAAGAGTTAAAGACACAATTTGGTCAGGCGCCCACGATTATTGCGACGGATATAAACTCCAACCGCGAAAGCTCATACAACTTAATTCGTTTAGCCTCTGAGGCGGGCGCGCCCCTGGTTCGCGTAAGTCAATCACAATCGGACAAGCTAACGCCTTTTGAGGCTACCGACTTGATTGGCCGGGAAGTAAAAAATCTGGACGTCGCGCAGGTCAGAAGATTTGTGAGTGGACGGAAGGTTTTAGTCACCGGTGCAGGTGGTACAATTGGTTCTGAGATTACCCGGCAAATAGCCATTTTGGAACCCCAGCGGTTAGCCCTGATAGATAATTCCGAATTCAACCTTTACGAAATCGATCGTGAGCTCAATAAATCTTTGCCCGAAAGCAAAAAGCAATTCTGGTTTCCCTATCTTGCCGATATTTGTGATCCCGTCCAAATGTCAGAGATTTTTGAGTTAGAAAAACCCGAGATAATCATTCATGCCGCGGCTATGAAACACGTGCCAATGGGCGAAATTAACCCACTCGCGGCTATCAAAATTAACATTGGCGGCACGTGTCAATTGTTTGAGTTATCCCTCAAACATAACGCCAAGAGTTTTACTCTGATTTCCACAGACAAAGCGGTAAATCCAACCAATATGATGGGCGCATCAAAACGCATTGCAGAAATGTTGACCATGGCGCATGAAAATAATTCTGCCAACATGTCAGCTTGCGCTGTGAGGTTTGGCAATGTCCTTGCCTCAACCGGTTCTGTTATCCCGCTTTTTGAAGAACAGATCGCAAGTGGCGGCCCCGTAACAGTAACCCACAAAGACGCCACACGCTATTTCATGACAACAGAGGAGGCCGCCTCGCTTGTCCTTCAAGCTGCGGCTCTGAATGACACAGAACGAACAGATCTTGCCTCTATTTATGTGCTCGAAATGGGTGAGCCAGTAAAAATCGCGCAACTCGCCCGTCAGTTAATCCGGCTACGGGGCTATGTGCCGGATCGGGATATTGAGATTAAGTATACGGGATTACGGCCCGGAGAAAAAATCCACGAAAAACTCACGGGACAAGAAGAAAATCTTGAGCCGACTTATGTCGACGGTGTTCAGCGGTTTATTGGCCGAATGTCCAACCCTGAAAAAATTGATGCGCATATTCAGGATCTTTTGAACGCCTTAAAACAGCGTGATTTGGACCGTATAATTTCAATCTTAAACCTGCTGGTTCCACAATATAAACCTAATGGCACCTTGACCAAATTCGAAGAATCTTCGACAGGGGCCGAAATCATCCCACTCTCCGAGACGAGCAAAAGAAAGTAATCCATGCCCGCCCCTAATCCCGACCTGCCGCCTTTTGATCCGGCACGCACGACACCTGTTCGCCGTGCCCTGATTTCTGTATCTGACAAAACCAATTTGATCGGCAATGCCAAAGCCTTACACGAACGCGGGGTGGAACTTGTCTCGACTGGCGGCACAAGAAAAGCCATTGCGAATGCTGGCATCCCGGTCTCGGATGTCGCATCGTTGACGTCTTATCCTGAGATGATGGACGGAAGGGTCAAGACCCTGCATCCGGCGGTTCATGGGGGCCTATTGGGTGATCGCGATCTTGAGAGCCATGTGACCGCCATGGCAGAGCACAACATTCTTCCGATCGATCTGTTGGTTGTAAATTTATACCCATTTGAGAACACGCAGAAATCCGGCGCCGGTTATGAAATGTGTGTCGAAAATATTGATATTGGTGGACCGGCCATGATCCGGGCTGCCGCCAAAAATCATGCCCATGTCGCCGTATGTGTCGAAAACTCAGATATCGACAAAGTCCTTGCCGATATGGACGCGCATAACAATCAGGTCACCGGCACAACCCGACAGTTACTGGCGGCGAAAGCCTTTTCACGCACCGCCGCTTATGATGCGGCCATCGGCAACTATTTGACCGAACAAGCCAATGACACAGTGCCCGCTTTTCGGGCCCAGGGTGGCACCCTGCGGCAGGTCATGCGCTACGGCGAAAACCCTCATCAGTCAGCCGCATTTTATACAGACGGATCGGATCGATATGGGGTCGCTACCGCCACACAACATCAGGGCAAGGCGCTCTCATATAACAACATCAATGACACGGACGCCGCCTATGAACTGGTTGCCGAATTTGGTGACGCCTCCAAAGGGGCTGCGCCAGCGGTCGCAATTATCAAACACGCCAATCCCTGCGGTGTGGCGAGCGCAAATGATTTCATCACAGCCTATAAAAACGCCCTCGCCTGCGATCCGGTTTCGGCTTTTGGCGGGATTGTAGCTCTTAATGGCCCACTGGATGCTAAAACCGCCAAGGAAATCGTCAAAGTCTTCACTGAGGTTGTTATCGCTCCGTCTGCGGACGAAGAGGCCATCGCCGTATTTGCGAAAAAGAAAAATCTGCGTCTTCTGACGACAGGGGGCCTTCCCGACCCGGCTTCGCCAAGCCTGACATTCCGAAACGTTGCTGGCGGTCTCTTGGTTCAGGACCGCGACAATGGACATGTTGCGCCAGAAGACTTGAAAGTCGTCACAAAACGCGCCCCATCTCAAGCTGAAATGGCAGACCTTCTTATGGCTTGGAAAGTCGCAAAACATGTAAAATCCAATGCGATCGTTTATGTTAAAGACGGTGCAACAGCAGGCGTTGGCGCAGGTCAAATGAGCCGACTTGATTCCGCGCGTATTGCAGCGCGCAAGGCGTTAGATGCCCAAGAGGCTGCGGGATGGGACGAACCTAAAACAAAAGGCTGTGCTTGTGCCTCTGACGCCTTTTTCCCGTTTCCCGACGGCATGCTCTCCGCCGCAGAGGCCGGGGCCACAGCGATAATTCAGCCTGGCGGGTCTATTCGCGATGACGATGTCATCAAAGCGGCGGACGAAGCCGGACTCACAATGGTCTTTACAGGCATGCGTCATTTCAGGCACTAAGCCCCCAACAAAACCTTAGGGGGTAATTATGAGTGTGGTTAAATCTGAAATTTCGGATGGAGTTTGCGTTATAACGCTTAATCGGCCGGAGAAGATGAATGCTTATAATCTGGAGCTTCATCACGCCCTTTATGTTGCAATCGACAAGGCTGACAATGACAATTCCGTTCGTGTCATGGTCGTTACCGGTGCCGGACGAGCGTTTTGTGCGGGCGCGGATATTTCCGAAGGCTTTACGGCCCTGAGCGGGGGTGAATTTCTGGACGGTGTCCGACGTGATTATGGCGGTATGCTCAATATTCGAACCTATGAATGCAACACCCCTATCATCGCAGCGGTAAACGGCGCCGCCGTGGGGATCGGCGCAACGATGTTATTACCGATGGATATTAAGATCGCGTCCAGCAAATCCAAATTCGCTTTTCCATTTGGACGCCGCGGTATCGTTTTTGACGGGGCGGCCAGTTTCTTCCTGCCGCGTATCGTCGGTATGTCCAAAGCTCAGGAATGGATTTTAAAAGCGGATATCATTCCGGCAGACGAAGCATTAAAAGCGGGCCTGATCAGCGAAGTCGTTGAGCCGGACCAGGTGCTTGACCGGGCAATGGATCTCGCCAGAGACATTGCCCAAAATGTCTCGCCCACCAGCGCGGCCAAAAATAAAAAACTTATGCGTGATGCCTGGCTGGGCCGTAACGGTTACGAAGGCGGCCCCATGGGTGCGCATATGGCGGAAAGTGAATTACTCAGCGAAGCCTTCGTATCCTATGATTGCGCAGAAGGGGTGAAGGCCTTTTTCGAAAAACGCGCGCCAAAATTTAAAGACCGAGACGAATAAAACCACGTCCGCGACTTGACTTGAGGGTCGCATGAGTTAATGCGCATCCCAATGATTTAATGGAGCCTCTTATGCATGCCTATCGCTCGCATACTTGTGGAGAACTACGTGCCGCTCA
Organism: Hellea sp.; assembly: GCA_020629135.1. Taxonomy (GTDB): domain Bacteria; phylum Pseudomonadota; class Alphaproteobacteria; order Caulobacterales; family Maricaulaceae; genus JACOMS01. Next base: position 2,769 of record JAHDDX010000003.1, on the reverse strand, counting down.
GGTCGGCGAAACCGTCAAACTTTCAGGCTGGATTCACCGCAAGCGTGAACACGCCAATGCCCTGTTTATTGACCTTCGCGATCACTATGGCGTGACCCAGGTGGTCGTCTATCCGGTTGCGGATTTTTACGAGACCGCCAAGCGCTGTCCGGCCGAAAGCGTGATTACCGTCAGCGGCGAATTGCTCAAGCGCGACGCCGAAGCCATCAATGCTGAAATTGCCACCGGTGAAGTGGAATTGCGCGCCGATGAGTTTACCGTTGAAAGCACGGCCCATAACATTCCCCTGCCCGTTTTTGGCGAACCGGATTATCCCGAGGATATCCGCCTGAAATACCGCTATCTCGACCTGCGTCGCGAGACCCTGCACAAAAACATTCTCCTGCGCGGTCAAATCATCAACAGTCTTCGTCGCCGCATGATTGATCAGGGCTTTACCGAGTTTCAAACACCGATCCTGACCGCAAGTTCGCCCGAAGGCGCGCGGGACTTTCTGGTGCCATCCCGTCTAAACCCGGGCAAGTTTTACGCCCTGCCACAAGCACCGCAGCAGTTTAAACAGCTCATTATGGTTTCGGGCTTTGACCGTTACTTCCAGATCGCCCCGTGTTTCCGGGATGAGGACGCGCGTGCTGACCGCTCGCCGGGTGAGTTCTATCAGCTTGATATCGAAATGAGCTTCGTCACTCAGGAAGACGTGTTCAACGCGATCGAGCCTGTCATGGCTGGCGTATTCGAAGAATTTGCCGATGGCCGCGAGGTGCAAACGCCCTTCCCGCGTATTCCATACAAGGAATCCATGGAAAAATACGGCTCGGACAAGCCGGACCTGCGTAACCCGATCCTGCTCAAAGATGTCTCGGACTTTTTCACGGATGAAGACCTGACCGGTTTTGGCATTTTTGCCAAAATCACCAAAGGCGGCGGCAAGGTCATTGCCGTACCGGCCCCGAAGGCGGCGGCGGAGAAGTCCCGTAAATTCTTTGACGATATGGACAAATGGGCCAAGAAGGAAATGCAGATGCCGGGCCTCGGCTATGCGCGCCTCAGCACAGGTGATGACGGCGCGACCCGCTCACAGGATCCGGTCTTGAAAAATTTCAAACCCGATCACCTTGCAAAATTCTTCGAAGCGACCGGACTTGAAGCTGGCGACGGCGTGTTCTTTGCCGCCGGTAAGAAAAACGACGCCTATAAGCTCGCAGGGGCTGCCCGTAATCTGGTCGGCGAACAACTTGAACTGATCGAAGACGGCGTGTTTAAATTTTGCTGGATCGTCGATTTCCCTATGTATGAATGGGACGAAGACAACAAGAAAGTCGATTTCTCACACAATCCGTTTTCAATGCCGCAAGGGGGTATGGAAGCTTTGGAAAATGCGACTTCTGACGAAGAGCTATTGGACATTCTGGCCTATCAGTATGATATTGTCTGTAATGGTGTCGAATTGTCCTCTGGGGCGATCCGGAACCACAAGCCGGACATTATGTATAAGGCCTTTGAAAATGCCGGATATGGCCCTGAAGTTGTCGATGATAAATTTGCCGGCATGATTAATGCGTTTAAACATGGCGCCCCGCCTCACGGCGGAATCGCTCCAGGTGTGGACCGGATTGTCATGTTGCTGGCAGGTGCCAAAAACATCCGTGAAGTCATCCTCTTCCCAATGAACGGACAGGCTCAGGACCTCATGATGAATGCCCCGTCAGAAGCGGAATCGGCGCAGCTCAAGGAACTTCACCTCAAGCTGGTTCCTGTTGACGATAAAAAATAGGTTCAGAGACTTACTTCTCGACGGTGCGCCGGGCTGAACTTAGCTCGGCGTGAACTTTTTCAAGTTCCAATTTGACTTTCGGATCCGATGAATCCTGCATCAAATACTCGATTTTATAGAGCGCCCGATCAATGCGTTTGGCGATGATCTTGTCACGCTTATTGAGCATTTGATGATGTACATCATCATGGTGCTCGTTTTCGGCCACTGTGATCTGCGCGCAATAAGGAACGGTCAGCCCATCAGGCAATTGGGTTTGCGCATCACCACAAGCAATATTGAGCTGACCTTGTGTCAATCCAATCACCTGGCTCATATCCGCCCCGGACAAATTCGCCCCGGACAAACTCGCGCCTTTCAAATAGGCGTGTCCGAAATGCACATTGCGGAAATTGCCTTTATCCAGTTTTGCGCCGAGCAAATTGGCATTGTCAAACTCAGCATTGATAAAATTCGATCCGTAAAATTTGGCACCGGCTGCTGACGCGCTTGAGAGGTCTGCATTATTGAGATTACTATCGATGAAGTGAACCCGGGACAGATCCGCCCGTCGCATATTGGCCGCTTTCATAACCGAGTTCTTAAACTTGGACTCAGTCATTGTCGCATCTTCGAGCTTAGCGCCGGTCAAATTGACCACATTGCCTTCGACGCGCGCCAAAAAAGCTTTCTTGAAATGCGCCCCTGCCATATTGGCGCTTTCAAACTTCCCGCCGGAAAGATTGGAGCGATTAAAAAGCGATCCTGAAAAGTTCGAGTTTTTGACCGTCATACCGGCCAGATCTTTGTTGGAAAGATCACAGCCCGAACAGGAACTGGAATCAAAGGTTAGACCATGATTGATTTTCTGGCTCTTGGATTGCGCGCTTGCACTACCGGCAAACGACAAAAATAACACCCCAGCCAGGGCTATAGTCTGGTACATGCGCACATTCATGATCGCCATATACATCCCAAATTGATTTCATTCGAGTAAATTTACGGTAATATACAGG
>JAHDDX010000054.1 GCA_020629135.1 Hellea sp. | reverse complement strand
CGGCCTGCATCATCAGTTCCGGGATATCCCAGATCGCCTGCATCTCGGTGATGCGACCGTCTGTTACCTGGAAAAACTCGTGATAGCGCATATGGGCGAGATGCCCGGTCGGCGGAATATCCAGAAAGGCGCGCGTAAACGTGCCCATATAATTCCCCATACAGCCGATCCAGTCCTGCCCTTCGGGGGTCGTCCCCGCGAGGACGATCATGTCCCGGCGCTCCAGGTCCGGCATAGCGTTATGCAAAGGTAAGAGTGCGGTTTCGAGCAACCCTTCGCCGCCCTTAACCGTCCCAAAGGGATGGCAAAGCCTTATTTCGGCCTTGTCGCTAAATAATTCAGCAATTGCCTCACGGACAGCATTCGGCTCATAGGTCGCTGTGGCGGATTGAAACTCGACAATGAGCGATTTAAGGGCCTGGGGTGTCATACGCATACTCTGTCATCCCGCACTTAAAGCGGGATCTCTCCCATTTGGCTTTTCGCACTTATCCCCTGATCTGTTGCGCCGCGCAATGAAATCCCCGCTTGCACGGGGGATGGCAGTTTGTTTCTTCATGTCCGTGCCTTTTCAAATTCTTTCCAGGCCGCCAGCAATTTATCAATATCGAAATCGGGTTCACGGGCGGGCCCCAATATGATCTGCTCGGATGCCAGAAGTGTCTCGATAGCCGCCCCAAGTTTTGGGAGGACATCCTCAGGGATAATTACAGCGCCGTGCTGATCCGCATGCACAAGCTCGCCAGGATGTATGGTCAGATCAAATATAGTCACCGGCGTATCGAATTCTGTCACATGCACGAATAGATGACTTGGGCCAATAGAACCGGCAACGATCGGAAAGCCTTGGTCTAATTCATCCAGGTCTCGCAATACACCATTTGTCAGCGCTCCAGACATGCCAAGGCCCTTATGGACGGCGGAGTGAACTTCGCCCCACCAGGCACAAACGGCGTTGGGCACATCAAGATCTTCAACAACACAAACGGTCGGTTCATCTCCTGCCGCCATATATCGGTAATAATCCAGTCGCCGCGCCTTAATGACCTCAGGGCTTTCTGCCGGTGGCTTTAGCCCGGTTAACTTGGCTGTTCGGGCATAGCCGCACATGGCTTTGGCCCCGTTCATGGCATGAACCGGCGTTCCGCGGGTGAACCTATCATAACCTCGTCCGCCTTGGGCGACTTCAATCGCGTTTGAGATTGTCGGTGTGTCAAACCGTACAAGACTGCGAATAAATTCATTCATTACAAAATCCTGTAAAATTCTTTGGCCGTGTTAAAAAACATATCATCCCGTTCTGATGTCGAAAAATCTGCAGTCAAGGCAATGAAGGCTCCGAATGTCTCTTCATAAGAGGCGTAGAGCTTATCAACAGGGAAATTGGACCCGAATGCAATTCGAGACGGCCCAAATACATCAATCGTCCGCAGGACACGCTCGCGCAAACTATCAACTGTCCAGTTTTGATCAAACATGCCCAGACCCGAAATTTTGCAGATCATATTGCCGTGCTCAGCGAATTCTTTCAGGCCTTGCTCCCAATCCCGCATACCGGTTTTGGAAAAGTCCTGCGGGCTACCGGCATGACAAATAGCGACTGGCAGATCCTCAATAGATTTGAAAAGTTTCGCAGCCGCCGAAAGCAAAGGCGGGGTTAATTGCAAGTCAAAAGACAAGCCACGCCCGATAAGGGTTCTTAGACCCATTTTAAACGCCGGGTTTTCGAGCAAGGCATTGGTTCCGTTTCGGGCGTCTTCCTTGGCGTCGCGCCCGACGATCTGGCGAATGCCGCGCAAATTTGGAAATTGCTGCTGTTGATCCAGTTCTGATTGCGCATTCTCATCCGTCAGATCACAAAAGGCAACAATTCCATTGACCAGACCGTGGGCACTATGCTGGCTTTGGACGAATTCGGTTTCCTGAACATTTTGTTCAAAAGCGACACCGCACTGGATATGCACACTGCCGACTATAGGCAGATCACCATGATCAGCCCTGAAATCCGGCACATGATAGTTTTTCTGGATCGGAGTCGGGTCACCAAAAAAGCGGACGACCCCTTTTTCCGAAAGCCATGTATGTTTTATCTCGTCGAGATCCCAAAGGTGATGATGGGCATCTATAATCCGGTCAGGAATCATTGATTTAATCGCGCGGTTTCGATTTGCCGACGCACGGCGACGTCATCCCAAACCGTAACATCTTCGCGTATACGACCGTTGATAACCCGCCATTGCGATACACCCAAAATATAAACCGGACAGCCCGTTGGCGCACCGTAAAGGCCAGACCCCGTGTGATGACCGGCGAAAGACCAGCGTACCGCTATATCACGTGCCTCGCCCATATACGGAATATCCGCCACATGTTCGAGACGGAATCGGGCATCAGGAATGGCTTCAAAAAGTAAATTCCAATAGGCACCTAGCTCATCATGTCCATAAAAATCCTGACTACCCGGATAGAGCCCTGATACGCGAAAATCATAAACGTCCGACAAATGAGACAGGCCATCGGGGGTCAGATAATGTCCGAGCATTGCCTTAGCAAATTCCACAGGCGATTGCTCCGGATGATCCGGCTTCAGGCGTTTATCAATGTGCTGTTCCATCACCGATATGTGCGATCCCTTATGCATTTCCAGCAGCGACCCCCCCATTGACAAATCATTCGTCGCAAGCTTTGTCGCGATTTCATCGACGGAAAAACCCATTTGCTGAACCATCGCGGCATAATCCCTGACGAGCCATTCTTCGACAATTTTATTCGCCTTAACAGCACAGTCGGCGATCGTGCGGACTCGAACCTTTTTTCCGGTCGCAGGGCCAAATTCGGATGGGCCTAAATTCGTCATTTTAGAGGTAATCAGATGCGATGAGTATAATATGCCATCATCATCTTCGGACCAGATTACATTATCCGCGTCCAAAACCCGATCCGGAAAAGCTTCCATTGTGGCGTAGGTATTGTCGATAACGGTTTGGGCACCAATGATTGGCCCGGCCAATGTATGCACTAAACAATTTTCATCGTAATATTTGGAGCATAATTCGACATTACGTTCATGCCATATCCAATCTGTTATACGGATAATATAATCGGGGAAATCAACAAATTCCGGATCAAACCCTGGCAAGTCCATGCGTCGACCCCCTAGAGGATCAAGCATGTCCGACAGATCCGTTATTGCCACTTGCGTTATAGGTAATTTACTCATTGAACAGTCCAGCCTCCGTCAACAACCAAGCTGTGGCCGGTAACCATTTTGGCTCCATCAGAGCATAAATATACAACCGCAGCCGCCACATCTTCTGGCTTGCCAATAACCCCCATCGGAATCATATTTTTTACAAATGCTTTAAATTCCGGATCCGCGAGCATCGGTTTCGTCAACGGCGTCTCGATAAAAGTCGGCGCAACCGAGTTGACCCGAATGCCTTTTGGCGCAAGCTCAACCGCCATGGCTTTGGTCAGGCCTTCAATGGCATGTTTGGTCATACAATAAACGGTTCGGTTTGGTGAACCGACATGCCCCATTTGCGATGTTATGTTAACGATCGAACTGCCTTTACCCATGCGCCTCACCCCTTCTCGGGCAATCCTAAATGTCGCCCGAACGTTCAGGTCGAGCATTTTATCCAAATGTTCGTCCGAGACTTGATCGAAAGGCTCAGGAAAGTTTATCCCAATATTGTTGATCAAAATATCCAGAGATTTGGTCTGAGCAATTTTATCCAAAAACGCGTCCGTCGTGGCATCGCCCGCCCAAATCCTACCTTGCTCTCCAAGAGCATCAGCGAGCGTGTCCAGATCTTCCGACGGTCTGGCACACGCAATCACATTGGCACCCGTTTCCTTAAGTGCTAACGCGATTGCGCGACCAATTCCCCGGCTTGCGCCGGTAACAAGAGCCGTTTTATTTTTGAGTTGGTCTTGCGACATATATTAGATACCACCCCGCACCCTCAAAAACTCCACGTTCTGATCGGAAATATTGATAAATTGCCGGTTTACACCCGGCGGAATTGAACCGGTATCACCAGGTGATAATGCCCAGGTCTCATCTTGCATTTTCACTTTCAGTTCACCGCTTTGAACAAATACAACTTCGTGCCCGGTATAGCTGGTTTGATCCGCACTGGTTCCGGCGCTTAATTTTAAGTGATTAATTGAGAATCCGTGATCCCAATTTAATTTTGTATCTGGCCCGATCAATTTTCGCATAACCAGTCCGCCCCGCGTAAATTGATCAACGGTCTCAAACGCTGTTATGCAGCAATCACGCAATTGCCGTTCCGTTAGATTGTCCATAGCCTCAACCTGCGCCTGACTCGTCACAGGCATTGGTTTTTGGCCTGCTGGAATGGTTTCGCCTTTCGCCGTATCCACAAGATTCCCGTTCTCTAACAGGACCAGACCGTAATCCTTAGCCATCTCAAAAACATAGGGCGCCCATAACACCCGTCCCGGATCATCACCGCCTAAAATACCCCAAAGAAATCCGACATCCTCGCCAATATTTTCAAATCCTCTAAACACATTTGTCGGAATGGAAATCAAATCGCCAGGCCGCAAGATTACTTCAGCGCCATTCCCCTCTTCCCCCAGTCGAAAAGCCCAGCTTCCTTTATGAATGTAAAACACTTCCGCTGTGAGATGACTATGCTGAGAATTCACACAATTTGGCGGCTGCCGTGCCCCGCCAATATTGAAACCATGTGGCTCGGCGATATGCACATATTGGCTCGGATTTTCAGAGACGCCGGGGCCGATAATAGTGAAGTTTTCTTTCTGATCTGAACCCGGTGTGCGTGTATCAATAAAGGCATCATAACAAGGCTCGAGTTCTGCATACCGAACGATGCGCGGATGCGATTGATCGCGAGCATTATGTTCCGGCTTTGCCATTATTTCCTCCTCTTACCCTCTTTATTTTCGTTTTTGCATTCGAAGTCAATTTTAAATCGACACCGAGCTGAATGTTTTTTTAATCTAAATTTTCAGACGAATTTCGACGTGATGAAGCCTGTCATTCAGGCGGTTAGATCCAGAATAATCAAAACTAATAGGTGCGCCTTTATTTTCGCCGCAGCGAATGCCGGCATTTAGCGCTTCGACCTTCCACATCTCGGCTAACTTGGCGTTTCCGACTTCACTCTGATCGATCAGCATTGAAATTTGCTTTGTTGCCGGACCCAAGGACACGCCTCGGAGAACAATCTCAGTATCATTAGATGCTATTGGCCTTGATGACCGCAGTCGGAACACATTCTCACGTGTATAAACATAGACGAAATGCAAAAATCCATTTTTCAAATACAGCTCATACCCCGCGGCGCTGTCTCCGGACGCGAGAATAACCCCATCGCTCACTGATGACCCGGCGTTAAGTTTTGCGGTTAACTCAAAATCATAGCGATAAATATCAGGCGCGCTGAGGCGATTATACCGCGTCCCATCCGGGAAAAACCGGTATAGCTTTCGGGGCTTTGGTGCGACCTTGGCATAAAGCCCGTCTAAATCATCATCCAAAGGCAATACATTGTTCGCCTTCGCCTCTTTATTCCAAAGCTTTATCAGCTTCTTTAAACGTTTTGGTTCGGTTTTGGCCAAGTCGTGATTTTCAGCGAAATCCTTTTCGCTATGATATAAAGCCCAAACATCATCCTCAAAACGAGTACCTTTTTGATGTAAGGTGACAGCCTTCCAACCGCCGGCCCAGATGGCCCGGTCGCCAGCAGTTTCATAATGTTGAATGAGTTTTGATGTCGCGCTTTCTGGCTGGCTCAATGTGTAGGCAAAACTAACTCCGTCAACATCTTTTGGACGCACATCATTTGAATTCGTGAGATCAAGCAGAAACGGCACCATGTCCACAACATGATGATATTGATTGCAGATCGCCCCTGCATGAAGCTGACCGTTCGGCCAATGTACAACCAATGGCGTTCGTGTCCCCCCCGCATAAGTATCCCCCTTGCGACGTTTAAGAGGCGTATTACCGAGGAAGGACCAACCGGTCGAATAAAGCGGGCTGCTTTTTTCTGTTCCTATATCGTCCAGGCCGTTTATTTTTTCAGCGACCGTTTCGGGCCCGATATAGGCTATACGTCGTACATCGAGCGCGCCCGCCCGGTGATATCCGCCGCCAGCTCCATTATCGGACATGACAATCAGTATTGTATCATCAAGTTCGCCCAGATCACGGAGCGCATCAACAAACCGACCGAAAGCTTTGTCCGTATGATCCAGCATTCCAGCAAAGGCCTGTTGCGTTTTAAGACTGAACCGTTTTTCATCCGCCGGCAAATCATCCCAGGATGGCATATCGTCCGGGCGAGGCGAAAGTTCTGTCCCTTTCGGGCAAACCCCCAGGGCTTTCTGGCGCGCCAATCTTGGGGCTCTGAGATCATCATATCCGGCTTTGAACACATCTTCATATTTGTCGATATATTCCGGCGGGGCGTGAAACGGAAAATGACAGGCACCAAAACCCAAATAAAGGAAAAACGGCCGATCTGGTGTCGCCGTAAGGTGATCTTTGACATAGCCGATCGAGCGATCAATCAAATCATCAGTTAGATGATAATCGCCCGACTTATCGGGATTATGTTGCGACTGATTTCTAAAAAGTTCCGGATGGAAATGATCAACTGCAGATCCATGAAATCCATACCAATGATCAAAGCCCCGACCGGTCGGCCAATGGTCAAAAGGCCCCATGGCGTCCTGATCGTTGACCAAAGACATGTGCCACTTCCCAACGGCCATAGTATTATATCCGGCCTTTTTAAGCATTTGCGGAAGCATCTGCACATCTTCTCGGATATAACCACGATAACCTGGTAGCGGACGGCCCCACTCTGCAATATTCCCAACTCCAACCTTGTGGGCGTTTTGTCCGGTCATCAGGCAGGCGCGTGTCGGCGCACACAAAGCCGTGACGTGGAAATTATTGTAACGCACGCCGTTTTGCGCCAGTGCGTCTATATTTGAGGTATCGATCTCAGACCCAAAACAACCCAAATCGCCAAATCCCACATCATCCAAAATAGCGATAACAATATTGGGTTTTTTAGAAAACTTTCGGGGTTTCCAGGCAGAAGACTTAACCTGTGAAACCAGCGTCGCAGTTTCTGCAAAAGCAACCGAACTCAAAAGAGATAGTCCGGCTGCACTGCCCATTAAATCACGGCGTGAAATTGTCATGGGATTTCCTTTTGATAAGTCTCAAATTTTTCCAACATGTTCGCGATCATTTGAGGGTAGCCATCCGGCGTGCCTTCAGGCGAAAACCAGCTGTGCGGACTGGCACGCATGGAATGATTATTGTGCGGATAAACGATCAGATCACAATCTCCGGCTTGTTTCATGATCCTGTCACACAGATCCTGATTCCAGGCGACCCGGGAATAATAGTCTTTCTCGGGCACATGGAAGGTCATATTTTCACTCAGAAATTCCGGATATTCATATCCGCCAATTCGCGGATAGACGCGACTGACGCGAGAGTCATGACGAATTGAAAACCCGTTCTGGCCGTCTTCTTCTATTTGAAATGACACCTGATCCAGGCCTTCAACACCCTCCCTCAATTCATGGTACATCGCTGCAGCAGATGTTTTCACCGCACTTTTCACATTGGGTTCAGACCAGCTTTCTTTTTGCCAAGTCCACTCATCCGGGTTTGGAGTTTCGATCCAATCCGGGGGAAAAGCGAATAGAAAATTGACATTGACTTCGCCGTTTCTCCCGATCGCCGTACCATTCCAGCTGCCGTCTCCAGATAGAAACGCCTCCGAGGTCATAGACACGGGTTTCATCTCTTCTAGCGCGGCCAACCGATCAAAAAACGTGCCAGACCAAAGTTCGGTATGGTTGGGTATCAGATGTTCAAATCGGCCCTCGCCAACAACGGCAAGAAAAGTGAGCCCCGCATCACCCCCTTGGGAATGACCAATCATAAAAAATCGCGACATATCTAGTTTGAAACTTTGATCTGGAAACTTCGATGATTGAACCTCTGGTAATCCGGCCACAAAGTTCAGGGCGTCCACGGCATAAAACTGTGTCGCCAGACTGGACCCCTGATCAAATGCCTCGAGATATTCAATCCCTTCGGCAGGGTGATCGTTGACGCTGGCATGGCCGCGATAACCCGGGGCCAGAACCGCATATCCAGCACGTGCAAAACCATCGGTCAATTCGCTGTAATACAGATTTTCGGGTCGACATCCGATAGAATAATCAGGCGCTTTGTCCTTGCCGATCCAGCCATGAAGAAACAGAATGAAAGGATATCCGTCCGCAGGCGGCGACGCTTCTGGCACGGTAATCCGCGCATATTGTCGAAGGCCTTCGGACCTGAACGACGCCATGTAAGACCCGTATTTGCCTGCCATTGATGGAAGAACTTCTAAGTCATGATCACCAACACAGCTGTCGGTATCAAACGCTTCGATAGTAATACTCGAATTATAATCCCGCCCTCGAAGAGCCTCGATCGTCAAGCTTTCGAGACTATCCAACAATTTGGGAGTCTTGGTTTTTGGCACTTCGGCGGATTCACATGCGGCAATTGAGAGGCCCAATCCGGCTATAAAGATATGTTTGAAGATTGTTTCCATATTCAGACAAAAAAGGGAGAGCCATAGCCCTCCCCCGTCGGAATTAAGATCCAATTCGTCTAGAACCGGGCTTTGAATTTAATGCCCTGATTGCGCGGATATAGATAAGACGTTTGAACAATATCATCGCTGTTATTGTTTCCGCGCGCAAGAACCGCTTCATTCTCAAGATTTTCTACAAAAACCTCAATGGAATAGTTTTCACTCGGCGCGTCCCAGATCAGGCGCAGATCAGTCTTGGAAAAAGACTCTTGATAATGCGAAGGATCATTCGCCAAGAGGTTGGATGTATTATACCCATCGGAATAGTAGATCTGGGCGAATGGTGTCAGCGTACCCATATCACCCAAATCGATCAGATATGCGGCGCTCGCTCCAAATGTCAGCTCAGGCGACCACGGTGTCGTATTACCGGCCTGATCGATAAATGGAACAATCTCACCCCGATAAAGCTGGTACGGGTTACCCTGACCAAAGGTCTTAAACTCGGAGTCGAGATAGGCCAAAGTCGCAGTCAACGTTAATGCATCGGTGGGCTGCCAGATCGCATCCATTTCAACGCCCCAAGCTTCAATATCACCGCCATTATCTGTAAAGGTCAACGCAATACCGTTTGCACCGATTTCCTGGCGCTGGGTCAAAAGGTTGGTGTACTCGGTAAAGTGAACTGCACCGTTTAACTGCAGACGATTGTCTGCCAGACGGCTACGGAAACCACCTTCAAAAACCCGAGATTTTTGCTCCTCTGTCGTTGAAGACGTACTGGCTGAGCCGGACAAATATCCAGTCGAGCCGGACAAATACAACATGACATCATCGGACATGTCATATTCAACACCAGCCCGCCAGGTTATGTTGTCATAGTTACCCGGAAAACCGGAAACTGTTTCACTGGAAACCGCGTCGCTTGCCGCGCAGTTATAAGTAAACACATCCTGCGCATTTTCCGGAAGGAATAGCGGCGCGGAGCCGGCTGCGCCCGCCACGACGTTGACGACACGATCGACATTGCCATCTCCATTCGTATCACCGGTAAAGTTTGATCCGCCACATCCGGCTGATTTGGTCTCGTCATTATAGCGCAGGCCCGCGATCAATCGCAATTGATCACTCATGGAATACTCACCTTGTCCGTAAATACCGAAATACTCGGTATCAATGACGACATTGTTAGCGAAAAAGCCATTTAGGCTGCGGTCACGAGACTCGATACCCGTTCCGGTCAAGAGCGACACACCATTTGGGAATTGCGGCGTCACGACGGTCGCACGATCAGAGTTCGGACGACGAACGGTTTCGTTATAAATATAGAACGTATTGCGATCTTCAAGGTCTGAGTAATATGCCCCTGCCGTCCACTGCAGTGCACTGTCATAGTCTGAGTTAAACTGGAATTCCTGTGACCAGCCTTTCGATTCCTCGTCATATCCGCCATTTGAATTCGGGTTGGGACCAAAATCAAAGTCAAAACCAATATCGTTTTCAAACTCATTATAATTGGTAATCGACTTCATGGTGATACTACCAAAATCATAGTCGACCTGTAATGTCAGATTGTGATCATTAAGATCTACAGGCTGTACATAATCCTGTGCAATTAGCCATGGCTCACCATCAGGACCATTCGACGCCGGTCCAAGCCCCCCGGAACCGCGATTTGGATTGTTACAATCTCTCACTGATCCAAAAGCGTCCGTCAGGCCTTCTGGCGTCACATTCCGGCATAAGAATGTATAGCCGAACAGACCGGCTTCATTTCCATCTTCACCGCTATAAGTATAGCGCGCAATTACTTCCAGGTTATCGCTGGGCGCCCACAAACCAGTAACCCGGAATGATTTATCATCCTGAGCCCCAACATCTGGTCCTGCCAAGTTTTTAATATAACCATCGCTTTTGTCGTAATAGGCCGCCACCCGAAGCGCGAAGGTATCCGAAACCGGCACGTTAACAAAACCCTCACCGCGAATGCGGTCAAAACGCTGATAGCTGGTTTCAATACCTGCACTGTAATCGTCAAGATCTGGATTATTCGTATAAACATTCAATGCGCCAGCGAAAGTATTCCGCCCATAAAGCGTACCTTGAGGACCCCGCAAGAATTCAACCGAACTCACATCATAAAAACCGCGGGTTTGCTGAGAGGCCCGGGCTTTATAGACACCGTCTAAAAACGCACCAACAATTGAACTGTTGTCGCCGAATGTATTGGTTGAGTTTGCACCCCGAACATTAAACTTCGCGTCATTGCCGGCAAATGCAAAATTAACGCCGGGCGTTACCAATTCGAGACGGGAAACGTCGTCAATACCACCAAGCTCCAACATTTCCTCATTGAGAGCCGTCACCGATATACTGACATCTTGCACATTTTCAGCCCGCTTTTCAGCGGTAACAATGATTTCGTCAATTTGAGCATAAGCTGGCGCGGCAGCAAAAATCGCTAAGGCACTGACGCTTGTTGCAAGAATTTTGGTGGTTTTTAGGTTTTTCATACCTCTCCCCTGTAATGAAATGGTCTTTCTCAGATTCGAAAATACTTCGAATGCAAAATTTAGCAAGTCTTTTTTGACTTCGAATGCAATTTAGTGATTCTGTGTGGCCTTTTTGCATCAGATCGGACCGAATGCTCCTTGATAAACTAAGATCAGACGTAAAGGACAATATGCGCTAATAAGTCATATAAATGGGAAGAAGACGCCAGTTGTCGGAAACGTCGCGCTCAGACAACCCGAACTGTTGAAGGCAATTTAACTTTGACAATCTCAGCCAGTTTATACAATAATTCCTTGCGCGGATACTGCCTGCGAAAGGTCAAGTAAATTGTCCGCGACGCGCCGTCACCTTCTATCTCACGAGCCTTCACTTCCAGGCCCTAATTCCAAGCACCCTGAAGGGCCAGAGCGGGTATTAGTGTTACACCCTGGCCTGCGGCAACTAAATATATAATTGTTTCTAAACTCGTCGCACTCATATTTTCGTGCTTACCGATATTCAACTCACAGAAAGAAAGCGCCTGATCACGAAAACAATGACCGTCACCAACTAACATTAGCTGATCAACGGAAATATCGGAGTACAGATTTGTTAGTTCGTTCAAAAACCTGCACACCATATCGTTCTTCAAACTTTTTTATTTGATTAGATAATGTGGGCTGACTGACATTGCAGTCTAGTGCTGCTTTGCCAAAATTCTGGTGTTTGTCCACGGCAATTAAATATTCCAAGTCTCGCGTATTCATTCACAATGCCTATCATTACAATCCAAACAATCACTTATACAAATAAACGAATACGTGCTGTGTGCAAATGCAAAGCAAAATTGTTCGATAAGGAAAGGTAATATGACAGCCGCAATCGATAAATTTTTAGTTCAATTGGATTTTGACCACCGTGAACTCGAAGCCATAAGGATGAGAAAAGGATGAGAAAAGGATGAGAAATTTTTTACACTCTGGTATTATCGGAATGGCGGGTTTCACCTTTATCTTTTCGACATTGGCTATTTCAGCCTGGGTCGGATGAAAACATCGCAATGTTACTGGACGCACACAATGAAACTTATGGTTCGCTCGAACATCCCTCCACTGAAGGTTTTATAACCAAAACCAGCAAAACACGTCACGGCCTTTGCCTGACAAAGCCGATGTAAACTTAATTTGAAATGATTGTTAAATGCGTCTTGCCGATGAATGCGGTCTAATAGGCGGACAAAAACCGGAGAATTAAAATGGCAGCTAATAGTAAACCGAAAAAGAAACTGGGGGTTTTGATGTGGTGCACTCTGGTCATGGGTATCGGGGTTATCATCTTTTTGATATTGAGCGCTTTTGGCGCATTAAGGTTCTGGCAAGCAGAAAAGACCCCGCAGGGGGATACTGACTTGTCTTTCACAGCAATTAATCTGCCTTTCACTCATGAAGCGGACCTCGTAAACTCTCTGCCTTTCCTCGGAAGCGCGGCAATCGACATTAATAATGATGGACGGGATGAGCTATTTTTGGGTGGCGGCGATACGCAAGCAGACAAAATATTTGAGTTTAGAAATGGTGCCTTCAAACCCCTGCCTTTGACATTCGCTAAAGACAGCGTGGACGCTACTCATGGCGCCGCGACAATGGATATAGACAATGACGGCGACACAGACCTGTTCACAGCCCGTGAAAGTGGAGTCTGGTTTCATGAAAATAAGGGCGGACAATTTAGCAGTGTGAAATTACCGCTAAATCTGGCTGAGAATACGACGCCATTATCAATTGGTTTTGGAGACATTAACAAAGACGGCCTCGCGGACATGTATGTGGCCGGATATATCAAAATCGAACTGGTTGAAGGGGAGACAATTTTCTCTGACAATTATGGCGGCTATAGCTATTTGTTTTTAAACGAAGGCAATGGGAACTGGCGCGATATTTCGAAACAGGCCGGCATTTGGCGTCAGCACAATACTTTCCTGGGTCTTTTTGCCGATCTGGACAATGATCGGGACAGCGACTTGATTATTGCGCAAGATACCGGCCGGGTCGAGATGTACAGCAATAATGGGGATCTTACCTTCACCCCGATTGAAAACCCATCAGAATATTCCTACCCGATGGGCGTCGCTGTTGGCGATTATGACAATGACGGACTTGTTGATCTCTATTTTTCTAACGTCGGTTATACATTGCCCCCGGCTGTCCTGCGCGGCGACCTCAAAAAGGGCGATGTATTCAATCCCTCCTACATGTTGTTTCACAATGATGGTGATTTAAAATTCTCGGACACGTCTGAGGAAATGAATGCTGCCCGCTACGGCTTTGGTTGGGGCACAGTCATGGCCGATATGAATTTGGATGGCCGCGAAGATATGTTGGCGGCACAAAACTATGCACGCTTCCCCGCTAATGATTTGCTGCAAAATTATCCAGGTAAGATTTTGCAAAATTACGGAGATAGCTTCAAACCTGTCGAAAAAACTGCAAACGCTGAAAACCGATTATTCGGCATTGCTCCGATCGTTTCTGATTTTAACGGTGATGGATGGCCGGACCTGGTGTGGGCTAATCTAGACGGAGAGTCCCTGGCCTACCTTAATGATGGCGGTGACCGCAATTTCGTAAAAGTTCGCTTGCCCAACCAGGCCAGTTCGCTTGGAGCACGGGTTAAAGTCACAACATCAAACGGTTTAATCCAGACCAAACAATTCCTGACCTCACAAGGTCTGGGATCGGATCAGGGCCGCGATCTAATCTTTGGGTTTGATCAGAACGCAACCGTTTTATCTGTCTCCATTATTTTCCAAACAGGAGATACGCAAACAATTGAAGCCCCCGCAAACGGATCTTTGATTACAGCGACTGCGCAATAGAGGGAATGATGGAAACAAATTCAAAATTTTTAACTTTCGCCGGAATTGCCGGGTGTTTGGGAGCTATTCTCGTCGGTATAGGTGAATTCTCCATGCAATTCACACCCAATGGCGGAATTGAAGACGTCAAAGACTATCTTTATTTCAATGATGTGTCAGACACACGGCTTTCTTTCGGGCACTTTATCGCGGTCCTATCTGCGCCGCTATATTTGCTGGGTTACTGGCACTTATCTAAAAAACTGGAACCCGCAGGACCAAAGCAGGCGAAAGCCTTCTTTCTGATCGGTGCCTATGCATTTGTAATTGGAACAGCGTGGATTGGTCAGCGTTTCTTCCTGGCGACAACTGTTCATGAAATTGCGGCGGGACAGAACCTTAAAAACCTACTTACTGTTTTCTCCGAACACAATGAGCCATTCGTCAATGTTCTGCGCATCGCAATGCTTGTGGTATCAATCATTTGGATAAAACTTATACTAACCGGAAAAACCGCCTTCCCGAAATGGATGGCAATTTTCAGCCCAATCGCCCTGCTTGCGTTAATGTTTGCATTGTATTTCTTCAAAACACTTATCGGAATTTATGTCTTCCCAGTGGCAATGAATGCAACACACTTTATTATTTTTGCGCTTGCGATCTGGACCACACGCAACACCGTTTTAAAATCGTGAACAGAGCTACTATTATACGCGGAGCCTTGTTGCTTCTGGCTGCCCTCGGCACATTCGCTGGAGCGCGACTTTCAGTCGAACACTTTCAACAAGGCGAAGTTTGCCCCATGCTTGGGCCTGTCCCTGCGTGTATGATAGTGTTTTTTGGTTATCTCAGCATTTTGACTGCCAGTGTCTTCATCAAGAATTCCAAATCAAAACACCTGTTTTATCTGGGATGGATACCTGTGTTTCTACTGGCCTTAATTGGCGTTGGACTGGAGCTCACTCAAGGCCACATTTGTCCGCCCGGAGCCGGTGGTATTCCGCAATGCTTTTATTCATTTGCAATGGCATCCATCACCTGGGCCCTTTTTATAAATATTTACACGAAATCACATTCACTCGTCTCCGAACACGAATGAAAGGATTGACCTATGGCTGAATTCATCGAAAATTATCAAATCGGGATATATATTTGTTTCTTCTTTCTTCCTTTTCTTCAAGACGATGTCGGGGTGCTCGGAGTCGCATCCGCCTGTGCCAGCGGCATAGGAAATACTATCGTCGGTTTTACTATGGTCTTGCTGGGCTTGACCGTAAGCGCCGCACTAAAATACGGCTTGGGACGCGCGGCTATCTCCCAAGAATGGGCGCGCAAATATGCGGAAATCCCAAGATTGCCAAAGCCGGTGAAAGCGTCAAAACAATCTAGGTAAGTCACTTTATATGGCCCGGTTTATCTCAGCCGTTCATTTGCCATTTTATATTGCTTCCGGTTTTTTCAAACTGAGCTTCGCAAAAGTCCTGTTTTACGTAATGACCTCTGCCGCACTTTACCTCAGCATTGCGTTTGGTCTGTTTCACATATTCGGCGAAATCGCCGGTGAAAAAATGCGGATATACCTACCGATTCTGGCGTTCACTTTTCTGATAATTTATTTTCTGGCCGCAAAATTCAAAAAAACCTGAATTTATCTCCAGCGTAATTTCGCTTGCGGGTTTTACATCTGATATCTTTGATAATTCGCCCGCCAAACGCCTATTTAATTCATCTCTCCTTTCTATAGACGGAATCAAGATAAACCTAAGTCTCTTAGCCCAGAGCTAATGCTATGGCATCAGCGCCGTACGGGACACATCTAATCAGACAAAACCATTTAATTCCGTTCCAATGTTTCGATTGCCTGAATAGTAGCCCGCAAATTTTATAAAATTACACCCAGGCCTTAGCGCCAATTTTACCAAGAACGATCTTAATCAATTGGCGGAAGACTTTGATAAAAACATGTGTTAACAAGTCGTTAACCAAATAAAACGACGGGGCGAGAGATGACAACAAACAGCGACAAAGCCGTCGCAAAAGAAATGGTCGACATCATGCACAGGCCTGATGGCGACCCAAAGCTGCGTCCTATCCATACAAATGGGATAGGTGTAACCGGTTTCTTCAAAGCATCTGAAACTGCGGCGGAATATTCCAATTCGGAACCGTTTCAGGGAAACAAAATTCCGGTTACAATCCGGTTTTCAAATGCCTCGGGAAATAAAACCCGCCATGATGGCTGGTCTGATATTCGAGGCATGGCGACACGGTTTCATCTTAACGGCCCTCAGGACTTCGACCTCATCGCCATGACGTTACAGGAATTTTTTACGCCGGACGTTCCGTCCACTCTCGAATTCTTGAAGGCCGCCCGCCCTACGCCCTATCATTCAGCCACACCATTGCAAAAAATTCGAGATTACCTGTCTCTTAAAGTGCCAAAGCGCAATCGATATCCGCATGAAGACCTAAGTCCGGATGATGGTGGAAAAAAATATGCGAACAAACATAAATTTGCACAGCTCCCTATTTTTCAAACGGCGAGCATAGGCGCGCCTGTAAGCTATGCCCGCGCCGCCTATCATGCGGTTCATACCTTTATCATTACGGCCCCCAATGGAAAGCGGAACTGGGTCCGATTTACCTGGCAACCCGTCGCCGGCGTAAGGCCCCGACCGATCGGCCCTGATAATAAGCCCGATGATGATTATTTAAATCAAGAAATTCGAGACAGGCTGTCAGACCGTGAAACCGCCCGGTTTACCCTCATGATGTCGCTTGGCGAACAGGAGGATGAGGTGAATAACTGTACGAAACCCTGGCCGCTCCATCGCACGCGAATTGTCATGGGTATGCTCACATTAAATCATGTTCTTGATGCCAAGGCACAGGAATCAAAAATAGAAAAAATGAGCTATAATCCCTGCCTTCTCCCGGAAGGCATTGAACCGTCTGACGATCCGATTTTACACATTCGCCGTACCGCCTATGAAATATCAAGCAAAGAACGTCATGCAAATCGCTGTCCGTTCGCCGGGGGGCAATAAATGTCAAACGAAGAAAGCTGGTTCGGAAGATTTGTCGACACACTCCCGACCAAAGGTTGGTTTAAATTTCTCTCTAAATATGTGGTTACGCCCTATTGGCTTTGGAAAGACCCCAAGCCCAAATTACCCGGCGGTCCCAGAGTTTCCTCGCAACCCTCGGATAACGTTCAGCGGATGATGAATTTGATAATGCCGCTCAAAGATCCGTCCGAAATCGGAAAAGCACGCGCAGTCATGGCAATCGCGCAAAACGTTGATGAAATATTTGGGGGATTAGACAATGTCGGGACCGTCCATTTCGCCCGCTTTGTCATTCTGGGCGACAAACTCTGTATGATTTCTGTCTATGATGGTGACTTTAGCAATTATATTAGAGACTTTATTGTTACGGTCGGCTCGGTATTTGATGCGATAATGGCCGAAATCGAGGGCGGTAGCGCGCTGATCCCGACTGAACAAAATGTCGAAGCATTTATTGAATGGGTCCACGAGCATGACCTGTTCCAAGCTCCAGATTTCCCCACGGAACTCTTTACCTTGCAGGATCAGGCGAAAGGTATTGGCCCGGACGGGCCGGTCCATGATTTGTCAACACTGCCACGAAACTTAGTCCTCCAATTTCATAGCAACCCAGATATTTCCCTTGGCGGTGGATATCGCGCCTATCCGGGTTTTTCCGCCGCGCAAATTCGTGAAAAATTAGGAGTAGGCTGGTGAGCGCCGAGTTCGATCCAAATGCCATTCAAGGCAATATTGTTCGCGGCTATGGGATACACCATGTCCGTTATCTTATGCTTGAAGTCACCGACCGAAAAGCAGCCCGAGAATTTCTAGTCGCATCGCTAAACGGAGAAAATCCAAATGTTCCCATAATACAAAGGGAAACGGAATGGGAAGAAAACCCTGAGGTCTGCTTTAATATCAGCCTGACCTTTCCCGGCTTGCAGGCCTTAGGGGTTTCAAAGAAAAACCTGGCGACTTTTCCAATAGAGTTTCGAGATGGAATGGCGTCACGTGCCTTAAAGATCGGGGATTTTGGAGATAGTGCGCCAACTAAATGGGCCCCACCATTTGACGAACCTGACAGAATTCATTTGATTGCTTCAATTTATTCCGATTCAGAAGAACATCTAGACAAAGTGCAAACTCAAGTTGCTGAAGCCTTTAATATCTTAGGGACACGCGACGGACGCGACCTCGCGAAAAGCAAGGTCGTTTTTGGCTATGTTGATAGTATCTCTCAGCCAAAATTTAAGGGCATCCATGATAAGAGCCAAAACAAAAATGACGAATTGCTCGATCCACTTGGCACCATATTATTGGGATACCCCACCCGAATGGAAGGCGTTTACTTTGGCATACCCTCGCCGTCTGAACTTGGGTTTAACGGCAGTTTCAACGCCTTTCGCGTCCTATCACAAGACGCGTCTGGGTTTGAAAACTTCCTGACTGAAGCCGCCGAATTTTTATTAAAACATCCGAACCTTAAAGACGTTCTACCGCCGGGAGGCGCGCGCCAGGTTGGAAAAGGGTTTAGTCGAAAAACCGCACTTCGTGAAATAGTTGCCGCGCAAATTGTCGGGCGTTGGCGTAATGGTGTACCTTATGAATTGTCACCGGACACAATGGAGCCTGACCCAAAAGTCTCGCTGACGAATTTTGATTATAATCGCAATTCCCGATGCCCAGTGGGCGCCCATATGCGGCGGTGCAATCCGCGCGGTGGCCCAATCGTTCAAAGAGTAGCCAACCTTACGCGACGAATTGTACGACGCGGCATGTCTTATGGCCCAGACTTCGACCCTAAAAACCCTGATGATCGGGAACGCGGTTTACTTGGAAATTTTCTTGGCGCGAATTTAGGCGCTCAATTTGAGGCGGTCATGTATGACTGGCTAAACCTTGGACTTCAACATCCGGATATCACCGGCTCGAATGACCCCCTACTGGGCGCGAATTCCGTCGATACCAGCTGGTTTGATATGACAACTCGAACCGGCGGGAAAATCCGGCTCCACGGATTGCCCCGATTTGTGGTTTGCCGAGGCGGCGCCTATACTTTTTTGCCAAGCATTGCGGCTATCAATTATTTATCGCAATTAAAGAACTGACGTTACGATAATTGCGCAATCGCAGTTTCGATCCGTGTTAACATTGGCGAAGCGCCCGACATTTCAATGATGTTTTGGGCATTTTGCAAATGATCCAGCGCTAGGGCGATTTTCTTTTTTGATTTGTGCATTAAACCAAGAATCAATTCGCAATGTCCAATATAATGCCCATCTTTATCATATTGTGGGCAAGCCCGGATTTCTTCAATCAAACTTAAAATTCGTTTCTTTCCGGTTAGAAGAATTGGCATAAGTGCGCCAGCATTCTTAACGACCGTTCCCAATGACGCATCGCCATCTCCAGATAAAATCGCGAGATAAACCTCACATAGATAAAGTCGCGACCAATTTGCTCCGGGCTCATACCCTTCTGCGTCGCGCCGTAATATTGTTTGTTCGATCTGGCGGATACCTTCCGCTATTTCCCCGCGCATAACGAGGCCGGTTCCATACATTGTTTCTGGTCCAGCTGCGTATAATTTCCACCCTTGGTCGTTACAGAAATTGATATATTCGTTCGCGGTTTCCATTGCATCTTCTGCCTCTAAGGCGATCAAAGCCGTTACTCTAGAAGACTGCGCACTCGCTGTATCAAACTCGGTTCGAGAAACAGCCAGCGATTCTTCGGATAGCATGAGAGCTTGCTCATAGTCTCCGCCCAACATCGCAATCAGCGCTTTCATTGCCAATCCGTAGCCCAGCGCCCTCGGATCATTTCCTGATCGTCCGATTTCCATCAATCGGTCTGCATCCTCATGAGCACGAGCAACGTGACCACTGGATATTTGATTCCAAACAATCTGCGCTAGATAAAAATTTTGGAGATATGGGTCATCCATTTCAGCAAGTAGAACTTCTGCCTCAATCTTTTTGTCTTCATAGGACTGCGTAGAAAGAGGTTCGCGGTAATTAGACACGGCAAGTTCGCTCACAAGCGCATAAGTCGCAGCGATCTTGTCGTCCATTTGTGAAACCATTTCAGTTAAACGGCGACTGACGTCCAATGCCTCCCTATACCGCCCGTTGCATATCAAACATGAAATAAGATGATGCAGAAACAAGGCGTGGTGACGCGAATTCCCCCCACGTTCCAAAATGGGTCGAATGGTTTTCGCCCGCTCAATAAGCGATTTTACACGCAAGGAAACGTTCGCACAGGACGCATAATCCGCGGCAAATTGAGCGAATTCCTCGATGTCAGCGCAATCATTGTCTTCCAAATATAACTTAAATGCTGAATTGAAATAACTATCAGCCTCCACCAGCGAAAACATTCCCATACT
>JAHDDX010000053.1 GCA_020629135.1 Hellea sp. | reverse complement strand
CGGACGCTGTTCTGGACGGTATGACAGAATCGCAAGCCAATATGGGTGTTGATCTCGGCGCAGCGGAAAATCCGGTCGAGCTGGCTATGGACGCGCCCGTTGTGGAAGAAGCAGCGCCCGTTGTCGAAGAAGCCGCGCCTGTCGCCGAAGAAGCGCCTGCGGCGCCTGCTGCTGATGCGGACGCTCCAAAATTTTATGACGATATCGCTTTCATCGACGGAGTTGGGCCGACATATGCTAAGAAACTCGCAGGTGCCGGTATTGATACCGTGACCAAACTGGCTGCGATTGATGACGCGACGGCTGAAAAGCTCAATGAAGAGCTTGACCTGAAAGGCAAGATTGTTTCCGGCGAATGGATCATTCAGGCCAAAGAAATCGTTTCCGGCAAGGCGCCGCGGGCTGAGTCTGATAAAAAAGACTGGGAAGCCGCGAAAGCCAAAGCCGAAGCATAATCAGTTAGATCAGGTGTCGGTGGATTGCCGACACTAACCCCATATTGAATTTAAGTTTTGCGCGCCTATATGGGCGCAAAGCAATATTAGGAGACTATCATGGCTCAGATTACAGCCGCGCTCGTTAAAGAGCTGAGAGATAAAACATCCGCCGGGATGATGGATTGCAAAAAAGCCCTCACAGAATGTGATGGTGACCTCGAAGCCGCAATCGACTGGTTGCGTAAGAAAGGTATTGCAAAAGCCGACAAGAAAGCCGGTCGTGTGGCCGCCGAAGGTCTGGTGGCTTTGGCTCTGGACGGAACAACAGGCGCTCTGGTTGAAGTTAACTCAGAGACCGACTTCGTTGCTCGCAATGAAGAGTTTCAGGGCGCCGTGGCAGAAATTTCTAAACTGGCGCTTGGTGTTGATGACGTTGATGGTTTGAAAGCCGCTCAAACGGCTGCGGGCGTCAATGTGGCCGACCACCTGACCAACCTGGTTGGTAAGATCGGTGAAAATATGTCCCTGCGTCGTTCGGACAAGCAGTCTGTTTCACAAGGCGTTGTTGCCGGGTACATCCATAACTCAGTTGTTGAGAAAATGGGTAAAATCGGTGTTCTGGTCGCTTTGGAATCTTCTGCCGATGCGGATAAGCTGAATGAACTTGGTCGTAAAATTGCGATGCATATCGCCGCGACCAACCCGCTGGCATTATCTGTTGATGATCTCGATCCAGCTGTCGTTGCCAAAGAGCGCGAAATGCTGGCGGCTGAAGCCCGGGAATCTGGCAAGCCTGAAAACATTGTTGAGAAAATGGTCGACGGACGTATGACCAAATTCTTCAAAGAAAGCGTTCTGACGACGCAAATGTTTGTTATGGATCCTGACCGGTCTATCGCTCAGGTTTTAGAAGACGAAAGCAAGTCGCTGGGTGCCGAAGTCAAGTTGACTGGCTATAGTCGTATGGAGCTTGGTGAAGGCATTGAAAAGAAAGAAGAAGATTTCGCTGCTGAAGTTGCTGCGGCGGTCGCATCCTCTTAATTCTTTTACTTTTGTAAAATTATAAGCCTCTCATGCCTAATCACTGGTGTGAGGGGCTTTTTCTTTGCTATAGACGGTGAAATCATAAGAATCACATGCCGGGGGTCCGATGGGTCAGTCATATAAATATAAGCGCGTGCTCTTAAAGGTCTCGGGCGAAGCCCTTATGGGGGATCAGGATTACGGAATTGATGTTGCAACCACGGATCGGATCGCCAAGGAAATCATAGTTGCTCAGAAAAAAGGGCTGCAAATAGCTCTGGTTATCGGCGGCGGTAACATTTTTCGAGGATTGTCGTCGGCGGCCGCGGGCATCGAACGCTCAACCGCCGATTATATGGGTATGTTGGCGACTGTCATGAACGCACTCGCTATGCAAAGCGCTTTAGAGCGGGCCGGGGTTGATACCCGTGTCATGTCGGCCATTCCCATGACGACTGTTTGTGAGCCTTATATTCGGCGTCGCGCGGTTCGACATATGGAAAAGAACCGTGTTGTAATTTTCGCGGCTGGTACAGGGAACCCATATTTCACGACGGACACAGCTGCAGCCCTGCGTGCGGCGGAAATGAATTGTGATGCCTTGCTAAAAGGTACCCAGGTTGATGGTGTCTACTCTGCCGACCCCAAAAAGGATCCGAATGCAACCCGTTATGCTCATTTGACCTATCAAAAAGTCTTGGCAGACGATCTTAGGGTAATGGATGCGTCGGCTATTTCCTTGATGCGCGACAATAAAATCCCCATAATTGTGTTCTCCATCCATAAAAAAGGCGGATTTGACGCGATTATGGGTGGTGATGGCGATTGCACCGTAATTCAGTCATAATTATCTGGTGTAGGCAGAAATACAGGAGACCGCATGTCGGATGAGTTTAAGTTAAGTGATTATCGCCGCCGGATGGATGGTGCCGTTTCATCTTTGAAAGGTGAATTTGCCGGTTTGCGGACGGGCCGGGCCAATACGGCATTGCTTGATGGTATTACAGTTTCAGCCTACGGATCCGAAATGCCCCTAAATCAGGTGGGGGCGATCAGTGTTCCTGAACCCCGTATGCTGGTCGTCAGCGTTTGGGATAAAACCCAAGTGCAGGCCGTCGAAAAGGCGTTACGTTCAAGCCATCTTGGCCTTAATCCTGTTGTCGACGGTACAACTATGCGTATTCCACTGCCGCCGCTCACGGAAGATCGTCGTCGCGAACTCGCCAAAGTTGCCGGGACATATGCTGAAAACGCAAAAATCGCCGTTCGGAATGTTCGTCGTGACGCCATGGACACGCTTAAGCGTCTCGAAAAGGATGCAGGCATGAGCGAAGACGAGCAAAAGGCCCATGCTAATGATGTTCAAAAAGCAACGGATGATGTGATCCAATCGATTGATGACGCGCTTGAGACCAAAACCGCGGAAATCATGCAGGTCTAGGCAGTTTGGCTGATCCAAAAACATATACTGCCGATATTCCGCTGCACATTGCCATTATTATGGATGGAAATGGCCGTTGGGCAAAAGCCCGGCACAGACCGCGAGTATTTGGCCATCAAGCCGGTGTGAAAACAGTTCGAAGAATTGTCGAAGATGCCGCTGATCTAGGTGTTAAATATCTTACGCTTTACAGTTTTTCGACCGAAAACTGGTCGCGGCCCAAAGCAGAGATTTCTGCCCTGTTTGGACTATTGAAAGAATATGTCGATGCAGATTTGGAAACTCTCGACAAGAATGGTGTCCGGGTAAAAATATTAGGGTCTCGAGAAGGCCTGTCTGATGACTTGCTGAATGTAATTGCTAAAGTAGAGCGAACCACGCAAGACAATAAAGAATTTCACCTCAATATCGCCTTTAACTATGGTGGACGTGACGAGATCCTGAGGGCCATTAAGGCCGCCGCAAAAACTAATGTTGATCTATCGGAATTGACCGAAGAGACGTTTGAAACCTATTTGGATACGGGTGGATTACCTGCGCCCGATTTGGTTATTCGAACAAGCGGTGAAAAACGGATTAGCAATTTCCTGATCTGGCAAGCGGCCTATGCTGAGTTTATTTTTACAGATGTCTTGTGGCCGGATTTTTCTCGGAACGATCTGGTCGGGGCGATAACAGAATTCCAAAACCGAGAACGACGATTTGGAAGTTTAAAGCCGGCGGAAGTGGCTTGATATGACTGAGGGGGAAACAGTTAAAGCCGGTCAGAAAACCTGGAAAAATCTGGGCGTAAGGGCGATTTCGGCGATATTACTCGCTGCAGTATGTATCACACCATTTTATTTTGGTGGTCTCTTTTGGGTGGCCTTGGTTATCCTGTTTAGTGGACGCATGGTTTGGGAATGGGTTAGAATGGTAGACCCGAATGCGACTTTATGGGCTTATGTCATTCCCATAATAGCTCTCGTTTTAACGCTGACCTATGTCCATTTGGGTAATACAAGTGCTGCCATAATTTGCCTGGCATTGATGACTATATTGACCTGGATTGAGCGAAACAGTCGAGGCGGGGGACTTTGGGCGGCATTAGGCCTGCTTTATCTGGCTATTCCGAGTATGTTTATTGTGTGGCTTCGGGGGAGCGAGGTAGGTTTTAATACCCAGGGATTTAAAACACTCATTTTTCTGATTATCATAGTCATTGCGGCTGATGTCGGGGCTTACTTTGGCGGATCTTATTTTCAAGGCCCGAAGATGTTCCCCAAGCTCAGCCCTAAAAAGACTTGGTCAGGCTTTTTCTCTGGTGTCCTGGCGGGCGCGTTGATCGGTGGCTTGCTTGCGACATTTTTAGGCGTCGGGTTTTTGGCGGGCTTTTTGATCGCTATTCCAATTGTTGTGATTTCAGTTGCCGGGGACTTTCTGGAAAGCTGGGCGAAGCGATCAAAAAACGTCAAAGATGCAGGCGGTATCATACCGGGCCATGGTGGGTTGTTGGACCGTTTAGATTCATTGGTTGCCGTTATTCTGGTTATGGGAATTTACATTTATTTATTCCCGCAATATTGGCCGATTTAGCATGGCAAAACGGGTCAGCATATTGGGGTCGACAGGTTCGATCGGCGTCAACACGCTTGATATCATTTCAAGAGCAGACCCCGGCACATATAAAGTTGTTGCCCTGACAGCCAATCAGAATGCCAGAACCCTGGCGGAACAAGCCATTAAGTTTGATGTGGAATTCGTGGCGATAGCCAATCCAGCCAGTGGTGCAGAGCTAAAATCCCATTTGTCAGGTCACAATATTGAAGTCGGGATTGGTCGCGAGGCCGTAATAGAGGCCGGCGCGCGCGCCGCTGACTTTGTCATGGCGGCTATTATTGGAGCTGCGGGTCTACGCCCAACTCTGGCCGCGGTAAGCCAAGGCATTCATATAGGGCTTGCGAATAAGGAATGTCTGGTCTGTGCCGGTGAATTGTTCATGAAATCTGTTGTGCGTCACGGCGCAACATTGCTGCCGGTCGATTCTGAACATAATGCGATTTTTCAAGTTCTAGAGCATGATAAGCCTGATGGAGTTAAACGTCTGATATTGACCGCCAGTGGCGGGCCTTTTCGCGAAACGCCTATCACCGACCTCAGACATGTTGGCCCTAAGCAAGCTCTAAAGCATCCGGTATGGAATATGGGTGCAAAAATATCGATCGATTCTGCCACTCTAATGAATAAGGGGTTAGAGCTCATCGAGGCCAGTTTTTTGTTCAACCGTCCGTCGCAAGAAATCGATGTAATCATACATCCTCAATCCATCGTCCATTCTATGGTCGAGTATATTGATGGATCGGTACTGTCCCAAATGGGCTCGCCGGATATGCGCACACCGATTGCCTATGCGTTGGGATGGCCAGAACGCGTTAGTGCACCTGTTGAGGCATTAGATCTGGCGAAAATTTCTAATCTTACATTTTATGATCCCGATCATGAGAAATTCCCTGCTTTAACGCTGGCGCGGAATGCCCTTGAGACCGGCGGACATGCACCCAACATTTTTAATGCCGCCAATGAAGTTGCGGTTGAGCAGTTCCTGAACGGGAAGATAGGATTTTTGGACATTGCCGAGATCGTAAAGCGATGTTTGGATGTGCATTTAGAGATCGCAAATGGTTGCCGGAATTCTGATGAAATCGAAGCGCTAAGTCGGGTCGACTTGCGAACCCGTGAGACTGCAAAAGAGATGATCAAAGCCTTGTGATTTCATTCAAAATAAGACACATTCGCGCAAATTTTTAAGCCGCGAATTATGTCGATTATTTTCTCAACAATTATTTTTATAACGAGCTTTCTAATCGTACTTTCGATTCTCGTGTTTTTTCATGAGCTTGGCCATTATTCGGTCGCACGTTTTTTCAATGTCGCCGTGGAACGTTTTTCTGTGGGTTTTGGAAAGCCGATTTATCGCAGGACGGCGAAGTCGGGGACTGAATGGACAATCAGTCGAATTCCATTGGGCGGTTATGTGAAATTTTTAGGCGATGCTGGTGTTGCCAGCAATCCGGATGCTGAACATCTGGAAAAAATCAAAACAAAACTGGAATCCGGTTCTCAGCCTGTGGCGATAGAGGATTGTTTTCATTTTAAACCCCTTTGGCAAAGAGCGCTGATTGTTCTCGCCGGCCCGGTTGCCAATTTTATCTTAGCGATATTCTTCTTTGCGGTTGTGGCTTTGGTCGTCGGTAAAATTACAGTCAAATCTGTAGTCATGGGGGTTGAAGCGGGGAGTGCAGCGGAAGAAGCGGGGATCGAAGTCGGGGATCGAATTTTAACGCTCAATGGCAAAAATGCCTCGGACGTCGATAGTTTGCGCGGCATTGTAATGTTGAGTAGTGGCGAGGAATTGAGCGCGGAAATAGAACGTGACGGTTATGTGATTTCTTTGCCAGTAACACCAAAAAGGACATTTCGTGAAGACGCCATTGGAGGGAAAAATGCGATCGGAACCCTGGGAGTCCAATTGGGCGGCGCGGAGAATTATGAAACCGGGCCACACAATTTAGGATCAGCAATAGGCCAGGGCATTAATGATTGTTATAGAACTATTGCGTTGACCGGCGTTTACATAAAACGGATCTTTTCCGGGAAGGAAGATGGGAGTGCTCTAGGCGGGCCAACCCGGATCGCCACGATGACCGGAAAGTCAGCTGTGGATACGCTGGGTCTTGATATTTCTTCGGGTGAAAAACTTAAACTGCTTGTTTTGCGTTTGTTGGCGTTGTCTGGTGCATTATCTGTGGGCTTAGGTATCGCAAATTTAATGCCGATTCCCGCACTCGACGGTGGACATTTGCTTTTCTACGGTTATGAAGCCCTAGCAGGGCATCCTCTGAGTGAAGCGAAACAGGAGTTTGGGTTTAGAATTGGATTTGCGGTACTGTTGATGGCACTGGTTTATCTTACAATCAATGATATCAGCTATGTTCGCAGTATTTTTTCCTAGACGGAACTATATGAAAAAAATCAATAAATATCAGAGTGTTATGTTTCGATTCCTAATGAGCGTTATATGCGGATTAGCGGCATTGGTCGCATCGCCCGTGGTTTCGGCTCAAGACGCTCCCGAAGCGCCAGTCACCTATGAGGCGCCGACCGTAATTCGGACAATCCAAGTTCAAGGGAATCAGCGGGTTGAAGCCAATACTGTCGCGTCATATCTGTTGTTTGCGCCAGGCGATCCATTTAGCGAAGACCGGATCGATTTGTCAGTTAAAACACTATATGCGACCGGGCTTTTTGCTGATGTTATGATTGAGCCGAGGGATGGCAACGTATTGATCCGCGTAGTCGAAAACCCGATTATCAACCGGGTTATTCTAGAGGGTAACAAGTCCCTTAAAGATGATAAAATAACAGATGAAATAGATGCAGCGCCGCGTTCGATTTTCACACGGGCCAGCGTTCAAACTGATGTTCAACGTATTATTGAGCTCTATCGTCAATCAGGGCGTTTCGCGGCGACGGTAGAACCTAAGGTCATTCAACAGCCGCAAAACCGGGTTGATCTGATTTTTGAAATTGCAGAAGGGCCTGTTACCGGCGTTAAGCGGATCAACTTTATCGGTAATAATGAATTTTCAGACAAGCGTCTCAGAGACGAAATTGTTACAGCCCAATCAGTATGGTGGAAATTCTTTTCATCGAACGATAATTACGACCCCGGTCGTTTGGAGTATGATCGGGAACAGGTTCGTAAATTTTACACCGATCGAGGCTTTGCGGATTTTCGTGTGATCTCTGCAGTGGCGGAATTAACACCGGATCAGGAAGACTTCTATATTACGTTTACCTTGGATGAAGGCGAAGAATATCGATGGGGCGATATTTCCGTTGAGACAGAGCTCGATACCTTAAATGCGGAGTTTCTTGAACGCGTAATCGGCATTGATACTGGGGACATCTATAAAGCTTCTGAAGTTGAAGATGCGATCGAAAGCCTGACTTTTGCCGCCGGTGTCGCCGGATACGCCTTTGTTGATATTCAGCCGGATATCCGTCGGAATCGCGAAACAAAAACCGTCGACTTGGTGTTTAACCTTGTTGAGGGACCTCGGGTATATATTGAACGTATCGACATTGTCGGGAATACGACAACACTAGACTATGTGATCCGTCGCGAGCTGGAACTCGCCGAAGGTGATGCTTTTAACCGGGTTTTATTAGACCGCTCTAAAAACAGAGTTCGGGCGCTTCGTTTCTTTGAAGAGGTCGAAATCGAAGAAACACAAGGCAGTGCGCCTGACCGGGCCGTAGTTCAGGTTAAAGTGACTGAACAGCCGACCGGTGAGTTATCATTTAGTGCCGGTTTCTCATCAGCCGATGCGTTTCTTGTTGACCTTTCGGTTACACAGCGCAACCTGCGGGGTCGAGGCCAGTTAATGCGGTTTGTCATTCGCGCCAGTTCGAATCGACGTGAAATAGATCTAAGATTTACAGAGCCGCGCTTCCTGGGACGAAATCTGGCTGCAGGCGTTGAACTTTTTGATGTAACGCTGGATTTTCTTCAAGAAGCCGGCTTTCGTCAAAAACGTCGCGGCGGTCAGTTGAGCCTTGCATTTCCGATTACGGAAAACACGTCTTTGACCACACGGTATTCTTTGCGCGAAGAGGATATTGAGGTTCCGATCTCTAGTTGTACTCAAAATGCCCTCCAAGCCTCGACAAGCAGTTTGTGTGACCCAACAACTGGACTGCCTTACGACAAAAGAATTTCTTCGCTGATCGGTTATACTTTTGGCTGGGATAAGCGAAATGACCCGATCACACCAACACGTGGATTTGATTTTAGATTTAGCCAGGATATGGCCGGTGTTGGCGGTGACGTTCAGTATTTGCGTACTGATATGCGCGGAAATCTGTATCGCGGTATTACAAAGGGCGTGATCGCGAGTGCGACGGTCGCCGGCGGTTATATCACCGGTTGGGGCGGAGATCCGGTGTTGATTAATGATCGCTTCTTTAAAGGCAGTTATGATTTCCGTGGATATGACACGGCGGGTATCGGTCCGCGCGTCATGCAGCGTATTGGTTTTGACGCAAATGGGGCTGTGGTGACGCCAGAACAGGCGGCTCTCGATCCTAATTTGGTCCAAACAACGCAATTGCGGCGCGGTTCTTCACTGGGCGGGAATGCCTATGGACTAGCTGCAGCTGAGGTGAGTTTTCCGCTTGGCATTGACAGTTTATTAGGTAGCTTGTTTGCCGAGGCAGGAACTGTCGGTTTACTTGATAGCGAATTTAAGGACATTAACACGACGGCGAGTATTGATAACAATGAGTTGGGAACATTTATTGTCGATGATCTATCGATCCGTGCGATGGCCGGTGCCAGTATTTTCTGGGAATCGCCTTTTGGTCCAATTCGTTTCGACTTCACGAAACCGCTCAAGCAGTTTCCTTATGACGAACGCAAGTCGTTCCAGTTTACAACACGAACAAGGTTTTAATCATGTTTAAATTTATCACACGCATGGCAGCCAGCGTCTTAGCTGCTTCATTCATGCTTTCTTCAATCGCGACAGCTCAAAGTACAATTTTAGTTGTCGATCAATCCCGCGTTTTGAGGGATTCCGAAGTCGGCAAGCATATCAACCGTCAGCTTGAATCTATTGCCAAGTCCATGGAAAGCGAAGTTAAAGCTTCGACAAGCCCATTGAAGTCTGAAAGAGATCGTTTGGTCGCCGAGCTAAAAAATATGGATGCCCAGGCTATCCAGTCTCGCCCTGACCTTAAAACCCGGGCCAATTCCCTGGTTGAAAAACAGCAAAAAGCCCAGGTGGATGCCGCTTATAAGCAGCGCGAACTCGCAATTACCGAGCAAAAGGCATTGCAAAAAGTGAACGAGAAACTTGCAACGATCCTGGAAGCGATTGTTAAAGAACGTAATGCAGATGTTGTGCTGGATCGTTCTTTGGTCATCTATGGTCAACCTGCCGACATTACCGATACAGTCATCAGTCGGTTGAATAGTCAGCTTAGAACTGTTCCAGTCACTCGCGAGCGTTTACCGCGCCAGACGCAATAATCTAGTAATTCTCCGCTCGGCGGGATAAAAGGCGCGCATGTCTGACAATCGTTTTTATGATCTGCGCGGTCCTTTTACTCTCGCTGAGCTCATTTCTGGTCTGGATATATTACCTCCGGACACGCCGTTTCTTGATGAAAAAATAAGCGGCATTGCCGATTTGTCTGCATCTTTGCCGGGGCAAATCAGCTTCTTAAGTTCCAAAAAATACAAATCTGATCTTAATACGGCGAAAGCAACGGCTTGCCTGGTCAATGAGAATGTCGCATCGCTGGTCGGTGATGAACATATTGTTCCACTAATTACGAAAACCCCGCGAGCCCACTTTGCCCGGATCGTCTCTAAATTTGTCGCTAAAAAGCCGTTATCACAGGAAACGGGATCGGCTTCGATTGCCCGTTCCGCCAATATACATGAAACGGCCATTATCTCAGACGGCGCAATCATTTCTGATAACGCGACTATTGGGCCTTATGCTCTGATTGGGCCGGGCGTCACAATTGGTGCGCGCACAATTATTGAGGGCCATGTATCAATCGAATGTAGTGATGTAGGTTCCGATTGTGTGATTAAGTCTGGGGCTAAGATCGGTACAGAAGGATTTGGTATGGATGGCGATGAGACCGGTATTGTCGCGCTTCCGCACACGGGCACTGTAATAATGGGTGATCGTGTCCAAATTGGTTGCAACACGACCGTCGATCGGGGTTTCCTGGGGGCCACAAGGATGGCTGACGATGTTAAAATCGATAATCTGGTTCAAATCGCACATAATGTATCAATTGGTGCCGGATCTATGCTGGCGGGACGTGTCGGTATTTCCGGTAGTTGTAAAATTGGTCAAAATGTTATGATGGGCGGCGCTGTGGGTCTGGCAGATCATCTTACCATTGGTGACAATGTCCAAATTGCAGCGGCGGCTGGCGTTATGCATAACATTCCTGATGGCGAGGTCTGGAGTGGCGTGCCCGCTATGCCAATTCGCGATCATATGCGGCTGATCAGTGCAACGCGAAAACTCATTCAGAAAAAAAAGTAGCCCCCATGTCTGACTATCAATTCCCATTGGGCGATGAAGAAATTGAAAAGCTCATCCCTCATCGTTACCCATTCCGTTTCGTGTCCCGTGTTTTAGGTTTGGACGGTGACAAGGTCACAATTGAATCAGATATTTCGCCCGACGACCCCCATTTTCAGGGACATTTCCCAGATAGTCCTATTTTGCCGGGGGTGTTAATTGTGGAAACAGTAGCGCAGGCTGGCGCCCTTTTAGTGAATATATTGGGCGAGTTGGAAGACGGTAAATTCATGGCGTTTTCGACGATTGATTCAGCCAGGTTTAAAAAGCCTGTGTATCCCAATGAAACTATTCTTGTTGAGGTTGAAATTGTCAAACGCCGTGGGCCTTTTTATAAATTTGATGGTCGGGTCAGTCGGTCCGGCGAATTGGTCGCCAAAGTCGAATTTTCGGCGGCTATGATGAATTTCGAAATGTAGGCCTTATGTCTGTTACCATCGATCCTTCGGCGCATGTCGATCCAAAAGCCCAATTGGAAGACGGCGTTTATGTGGGCCCGCTTTGTGTCGTTGGTCCCGAAGTAAAACTGCATAAAAACGTGCGTCTCGTCAGTCAGGTCAGTCTTTCAGGGGACACGACGATTGGCGCTGATTGCGAATTATATCCATTCGTTTCAATGGGGCATCCGCCGCAAGATTTTAAACATCAGGGCGGTGCAGTTCGGATAGTCATTGGCGAACGGAATGTTTTTCGGGAGTTGGTAAATGTTCATCCGGGGTCAGATGCAGGGCGCCCGGATACCGTTATTGGTAGCGATTGCTATATGATGGTCGGCAGTCACTTGGCGCATGAAGGCCAAATGGGCGATCACGTGGTTGTTTCAAACGGTGTCCAGATCGGCGGGTGTGTCAGTATCGGTGATCACGCGGTTTTAGGCGGATTATCTGCGGTCCATCAATTTACCCGTATCGGCGCCCACGCTTTCGTCGGTGGCATGGCGACGGTGACCAGCGATGTAATTCCTTTCGGTTCGGTTGTCGGCAATATGGCGCATTTGGCCGGGTTGAATATTGTCGGGCTCAAACGTCGGGGGTTTGACCGTAAAACCATTCGCGATTTACGGTCCGCCTATCGATTATTGTTTGCGCTTGAAGGGACCTTTGCGGAGCGCTTGGAGGATACCGCTCGAATTTATGCTGAAAATCCGGAAGTCATGCAGATAGTCGAGTTTATTCGTGGGCAGGAACGCCGTAATATTTGCATGCCCAAACACAATTAGGATATGAATATTGGCCTCATAGCAGGGGGGGGCGATCTTCCTCACGCGGTATTGCAAGCCGCCAAAGAGAATGGGCATGAAATTCATACCGCCGTGATTTCTGGCGAAGGTGATATCGCAGACTTTGATGACGGCGCCAAAGAATTTGGCATTGCCGAGTTTGGGAAAATAACACGATTTTTCCGCAAATATGCCTGTTCCCATATTTGTTTTGCTGGAAATGTCAGTCGCCCGGATTTTCAAAAACTTCGTCCGGACTTTAAGGGGCTCAAAAAACTTCCGGGCGCTATTCGTGCTGCCAAGCAGGGTGATGACGGTTTGCTAAAATATATTGTTGAGACCTTTGAAGAAGAGGGTTTTGATATCATTTCACCGCAGGAAATCTGCCGATCCCTTTTGATGCCCGAAGGTCATTTAGGGGCGGTGAAACTAACCAAAGAACATCGCGACGATACGGAAAAAGCCTTCAAGACGGCATCTGCTATTGGGGGGCTGGATATTGGACAAGGCGCCGTTGTCGGCCGAGGATTAGTGCTCGCTGTTGAAGCGCAAGAGGGCACTGATGCCATGCTGGATCGGGTTGTAGGCTTGGATGAGGCCCTACGCGGGACAGAAATGAGTCGTGTTGGCGTTCTCGCAAAAATGTTGAAACCCGGCCAGGAAGACCGGGTTGATTTGCCCACGATTGGTGTTTCGACAATTGAACGAGCGGCACGTGCTGGATTGGCCGGTATTGCCGTGGAAGCCGGTAAATGCTTTGTAATGGACAAAGACAAAGTGGCTGAAATCGCGGATGAAGCGGGCATGTTTGTGGTCGGTCTGCCGCCATCAAAGTCATGACACATTCTGTATTCCTCGTCGCGGCTGAACGTTCAGGCGATGATTTAGGCGCAGGCTTGATCAAAGAACTGCGAAATCATTCGACGTCAATTCAAATCGAAGGGATCGGCGGAAGCGCAATGCGGGCCCAAAATGTGGCGAGTGATTTTGATATTTCGCCGCTATCTATTTTGGGCTTCACTGAAGCGATCAAATCATATCCGGTTGTTATTAAAAAAGTCCGCGAAGCCGTTAATTTGATCATGAAGTCCAATCCCGATGCGGTCATCTTGATCGACAGTTGGGGATTTATGCTGCGCGTTGCCTGGGGCTTGCGAAAAGCTGGATATAAAGGGCAATTGATAAAATATGTGGCACCTCAGGTCTGGGCTATGCGAGAGGGGCGAGCAAAGGTACTTGCCAATGCGGTCGATCATTTGCTCACCATTCACAGCTTCGACGCCCCATATTTCGACAAACACGGTTTGCCTGTTCATTATGTCGGCAATCCGGTATTTGATACGGATCATATGACTGGAGATAAATCCAACCTTTATAAATTGTTGAAAATCCAGGAGCCTCAGCGGGTTGTGACTTTGTTATTTGGCAGTCGCCCCAAAGAAATTGACAGATTGATCGAACCTATATCCGAAGCGGTTTCAATTTTGAAAAGAGCTCATCCAGGTTTGGTTTTTGTCAGTCCTGTCTCATCTTCTGTGGAGGGCCAACTTAAACAGCTGGCTTTGAGCTATCCGAGCTTATCCGATGTCCACTTTGTCGAAGAAACGCATAAGCTGGATTGTTTTGCAGCGGCAAATGCGGCGATTGCCTGTTCAGGAACGGTTACCACTCAATTGGCTGATGCAGGAGTTCCAACGGTCGTAACTTATAAATTAAGTGCAACGACCTTCTTTTTTGCGCGGATGCTCTACAAAAAGGACTATATTTCGATTGTTAATATTGCGGCTGACGAGGCTTTGATGCCTGAATTCATTCAAGGCGATTGCCGGGGTGAAGTTTTGGCTAATGCCATTGTGCCATACCTGGAACATGAGGATTTGCGGGTAAACACGTCTGAAAAACTAAGATCTCAAACGCAGAAGATGCGCGGAGAGGGCGGGCGCGCCAGTGCGCGCGCCGCGAAAGCTGTATTGGAAATATTGAGACCTAACGGCTAGCCATCGGGATATAGTCGCGCTCGGTTGCGCCCGTATATACCTGGCGAGGACGCCCAATCCGTTGAGACGGATCTTCCAGCATTTCATTCCATTGGGAAATCCAGCCTACAGTTCGAGCAAGGGCAAACAGTACGGTAAACATAGACGTGGGGAAGCCCAGAGCATTTAGAACGATACCGGAATAAAAATCGACATTCGGGTAAAGCTTCTTGGCGATGAAATACTCATCTTCGAGAGCAATTTTCTCGAGTTCTTTCGCCACATCCAGGATCGGATCGTTGAGATCCAGTTCTTCCAGGACCTCATGCGCGACCTTTTGCATAACGCGGGAACGAGGATCGAAATTTTTATAGACCCGGTGACCAAAGCCCATCAGACGGAATGGGTCTGATTTGTCTTTGGCCCGGGCAATAAATTCAGGAATGCGGTCTACAGTACCGATTTCGCGAAGCATGTTCAGGCAGGCCTCATTGGCTCCGCCGTGAGATGGTCCCCAAAGACAGGCCACGCCAGCGGCAATACAGGCATAAGGGTTCGCCCCAGAAGATCCGGCTAGACGCACAGTTGATGTTGATGCGTTTTGTTCGTGATCGGCGTGCAGAATAAAAATCTTGTCCATAGCGCGCGCAATGGTCGGGCTGACTTTGTATGGTTCGGCCGGGACCGAGAAACACATATTCATAAAGTTCTCAGCATAGCTGAGCGAATTATTTGGATAAACATGCGGTTGACCGATGGAATATTTATACGCCCGGGCCGCAATAGTCGGCATTTTGGCAATCAGACGGTGAATGGCAATATCACGGGCTTCGTCAACCGTGGTGTGCGCGTCATCATGATAGAAGCCGGAAAGCGCGCCGACTGTGCCGCAAACCACGGCCATAGGGTGCGCGTCCCGGCGAAAGCCATGGAAAAAGCTTTCGACCTGATCATGCAGCATGGTGTGTTGCGTGATGGTTTTTTGGAACGAGGTGAACTCATTTTGAGACGGTAACTCACCATTGATCAACAAATAGGCGACTTCCAAAAATGTCGAATTTTCAGCCAGTTGCTCAATCGGGTAACCGCGGTAAAGAAGCTGACCTTTGCCGCCATCAATAAATGTGATTTGAGACTCGGTAGAACAGGTCGATGTATAACCTGGGTCAAATGTGAAGTGTCCGGACTGTTTGTAAAGGGGGCGAACATCAATCGCCGGAGCGCCCATTGATCCTGCATAAACAGGGAGATCGTAATTGTCAGAGCCGATTGTGACGGTGGCTGTACCCGTATTCTTGATTTTATTTTCCATTTCTACTCTCTAAATCAACCTAATCAAAATTCATAGTCATCGCATCCTCCAGACGACCTAAAGTTTCGTCCCGGCCAAGCAGGAACAATACCTGGGAAAGATCAGGTGAGGGCCGTCCGCCCGTCAGGGCTGCGCGAACCGGTTGTCCGATTTTCCCAAATCCAATGTCATTGTCGTCGACATAGGATTGCAGGCAGGATTGGAGGGATTCATTATTCCACGCGTCGCTATTTATAGCTTTTAGCCGCGTTGTCAAAGCCGCGAGGTGGTCTTGGGCATCACTTTTTCGCAAGGGCTTGGCGGCTTTGCCGGTAATTTCTAAAGGACGCTCAACTAAGAGATATTCCGCCTGATCCGCAAGCTCTTTTAAAGTCTTGGAACGAGGTTTTAATGTGTCCATGGCCAGGGATAACCGGGCCTTCTTAGTGTCTGAAAGTTCAGGACTGTCTTTTGCGATCACAAACGGTGTAACGAGTTCCAACAAACGGTCATTATTCGCGCGAAGCAAATGCTGCCCGTTTATGTAGTCCATCTTATCGAAATCAAGCCGGGCTGGAGACTCGTTGATACCGGCAAGGCTAAAGACCTTTGAGGCGTCGTCGCCGAAAAACAATTCGTCATCGCCATGGGCCCAGCCGAGCTTTAGCAGATAATTGCGCAAGCCTTCTGGCAGATATCCCATTTTGGCATATTCCATGACACCAAGAGCACCGTGACGTTTGGACAGTTTTTTGCCGTCAGGACCATGAATTAACGGGACATGTGCCCATTCCGGCACATCCCAGCCCAAGGCCTGATAAATCAGGCTTTGGCGTCCGGCATTGATCAAATGATCGTCTCCGCGAATGACATGGGTCACGCCCATATTGTGATCGTCAACGACGACAGCGAGCATATAGGTCGGTGTGCTATCTGCCCGTAAAAGCACCAGATCATCAAAATTCTTATTGTCCCAGTTTATGTCGCCCTGCACATGGTCATGAATATGTGTTTCGCCATCAGGCACACGAAAACGGACTGTATAGGGGAGGTCAGGGGCGTCTTCTGCGTTCTTATCGCGCCAGGGAGAGCGAAAAGCCATATTCTTGGCCCGGGCTTCTTCCCGAAGACCTTCGAGCTCCTCAGAGGTGCAATAACAGCGAAATGCGTTGCCGGCGTCAAGCATTGCATAGGCAGCGGCGATATGGGCGTCAGCGTTTTGGCTTTGATAGACAATCTCGCCGTCATGGGACAGGCCCAGCCAAGCCATACCGTCCAGGATCGCTTGCGTGGCCTCGGGCGTGGAGCGCTCCCGGTCTGTATCTTCAATGCGGAGTAAGAACTCACCCCCCATATGTTGGGAGAAAAGCCAGTTGAACAAAGCCGTACGGGCACCGCCAATATGCAAAAAGCCGGTGGGGGACGGGGCAAATCGGGTGATTACTTTTGCGCTAGCCATTTGCAGGTACAACTCTTAAAATAGGGCGTAAATTCGGGGCTCCTATCTCATATGATGGAGAAAATTAACAGGGCTATTCCAAGATTTGAGGCAAGTTTTTTGTCTTTACCGGAACGCTTGCGCCCAAAGCTCAGCTCTCAACCTTTTGAACTATCCTTTGAATGGGCAATTTGCCTGTTTGGGGCGGGCATAATATTGTATTTTGCTTTACCGTTTGAGCCCGCGCTAAGTCTTGCTTCTTCCTTTATGGTGGGTAGCGCAATGATTGCCCTGTATTTTCGTAATCATCGCCTGATATTTACGATTGCTCTAATCGGATTTATGGTCGCTTTAGGTTTGGCCCGATCATCTTGGCACACCCAATACGTTAACTCGCCAACTTTACCGATCGAAGAACAATATTATGAAGTTGAGGGGTGGGTCGCGTCGGTCGAAAAATCCGGCACACGGGAACGCTGGCGCGTCCGGGTGACCGATATTGATGATCTTACCCAGGTCCAAACGCCGAAATTTGTTCGGGTGCGAATTGATACCACCGGATTTCATGTGGGAGATGCTGTTCGGTTTTCCGCGCGATTGAAAGCGCCGCCCGCGCCGGTTGTTCCGGGAGGATATAATTCTGCTCGAGCCGCTTATTACAATCAAATCGGCGGATATGGCTTTGCTGTATCAAAAGCCGAGCCCGCGCGAATAGGCGCGTTACACTGGACTGACGAGTTTAAAAAACGGATTGCCGAATTTAGGTTCAGTATTGCTTCGAACATTATGGAAAAAGCCCCCAAATCGACCGCTGGCCTACAGGCCGCCTTATTAACGGGGATCCGAACCTATATTCCTGAAGATCAGACGGTCGCGTTGCGCGGCGCCGGGCTGGCCCATATCCTCGCTATATCTGGACTGCATATGGGATTGGTGGCTGGAAGCGCGTTTTACGTCATGACTTTGTTATTGGCGATGATAATCCCCTTGTCCAGATCGATCGATGTCAGAAAGCCCGCGGCGAGTATCGGTATTTGTGTTGCCTGTGCTTATCTCTTGCTGTCAGGCGCCAGTGTGGCGACGCAGCGGGCCTTTATCATGACAGTCATTGTTTTTCTGGCGGTCATTCTGGATCGCAGGGCATTCTCCCTTCGGTCGGTAGCCATTGCGGCGCTGATTACATTGTTGTGGCACCCAGAGGCATTGTTATCTCCAGGGTTTCAAATGTCATTTTCCGCGGTGACGGCTTTGGTGGTAACCTATCGCGAATGGGATAAACGCCGAACAGTATTTCGCGACCGTAGTGCCCTGGGGCGGTTCTGGTTTGGCTTGAAATCTCTGACCGTGACGAGCCTTGTAGCCGGCACTGTAACTTCGATTTTCGCGGCCTTTCATTTTAATAGGGTCGCCAATCTTGGCCTCCTTGGTAACATGTTGGCAATGCCTATTTTCTCGTTCTGGGTAATGCCGGCGGCGCTTTTATCCTATCTGGCTATGCCATTAGGCTTGGAGGCCATTCCGCTAAAGCTTATGAGCCTCGGCTTAGAGCTGACCCTTTGGGTATCCGAGTGGGTTGTTAGTTTGCCATTGGCAATAGGATATCTGGCTCAGGCGTCAAATCTGGTTTTATTGATCTTTGTTATCGGATTTCTAGCGCTTTGCTTTCTACCTTATCGTCAGGGTAAGATTTTTGGGGCGAGTGTCATAGGGTTGAGTTTCATTTTATGGGGGCTTTCACCGGTTCCTGATATCCGAATTTCAACTCAAGCTGATCTGTCTGCCTGGGATAATACGGATCACAGGGTCTTAATGTCCCGCAATACCCGAAGGGATAAATTCGGCCGTCAGGTTTTTGCGGAACAATCGGGGCGTCCAGCGTTTGATTTGCTGCCTTTGTCAAAATCGAATATGGGTAAATGTGATGGCGGAGGCTGCTTAGTTAAACTTAAGGGCTATCATATTTCTATTGTAGACCGCCCATCCTTATTGGCAGAGGATTGCAAAATCGCGGATTTGATTGTCTGGCAAGGCGAGCGGGAACCTGGCCGAGTGGTTCAGCGATATTGTCAGGCTCAGATCATTGATCAAAGAAGCCTGGCAAAGACCGGGGCACTTAACCTTTACCTCAGTAAAAAAGGGATCCGAATGGACCCCGTTTTCAAGGCTGAATTTGTC
This sequence comes from Hellea sp., assembly GCA_020629135.1. GTDB lineage: Bacteria > Pseudomonadota > Alphaproteobacteria > Caulobacterales > Maricaulaceae > JACOMS01. The sequence continues at coordinate 1,374 of JAHDDX010000053.1, read as the reverse complement.
AACCGACCCTGGGGGCGGGCCTATCGCGATTAGTGATAACGCCGGACAAGACCTACCAAAATGCCCTGAACTTCAACCCTATCCGGGCCGAAGGTTCGGGTTGGATAGGCAGGGTTTTCCGCAATTAATTCAATGCCATGGCTGGTTTTATTTAAGCGTTTAAGCGTCGCTTCCTCGCGGTCAACCAATGCGACAACAATATCATTATTGCGTGCCGTATTGGCCTTGCGAATAACAACCACATCGCCGTCCAGAATGCCCGCACCTGTCATGGAGTCGCCCTCGACTTCAAGGGCGAAATGATCACCGCGCCCAATCATGGTCTGCGGGATTTTGAAAACATTGCCGTCTTGCTGAATGGCCTCAATTGGCACACCGGCCGCAATTTTGCCAACAAGCGGGATCGCGACACTGTCATTGGCGGCCTGGGGAACCGGGCTAGAGGTCGGGCCTTCAAGATCGGATGGTACTTTCAATATCTCAATCGCGCGTGCCTTATTGGGCAATCGGCGAATGAAGCCCCGCTCTTCAAGCGCCGTGATCAGGCGGTGAATGCCGGATTTGGACGCGAGACCCAACGCATCCTTCATTTCGTCATAGGATGGCGGCACACCTACGGCCTTAATTCGTGTATCAAGCAGGGTTAGCAGATCTTTTTGCTTTTGAGTCAGCATGGAATCACCTCGAACAAATTAGCAACATTTATTTTGTTCTACAGATGTTCTGCGTCTTGTCAAGGGCGTACTAAGCGCCGCTTAGCGCCCGTGTCGCGGCTTCAACGTCGTCCTGGCGCATCAGGCTTTCCCCGATCAAAAACCCTTGCGCGCCTTCCGACGTAAGGCGCTCAATATCGGCGGATGTGAAAATACCGCTTTCAGCAATCAATGTGGCTTCATCCGGAACTATTTGGGCCAGCGGTGCGAAGGTATCCAGTGTCGTTTCGAATGTTTTCAAGTTGCGATTATTGATTCCGATCAATTTCGCCCCCAGGCCTAACGCCCGTTCTACTTCTCCGCGGTCATGGGTTTCGACCAGGGCATCCATGCCGAGTTCGGTAGCCGCATCGATCAACTCTTGGGCCAGAGTATCGTCGATCATGGCGAGAATGATTAAAATAGCGTCCGCGCCCAAAGCGCGGCTCTCAATAATCTGGATCGGGTCCAGCATGAAGTCTTTACGCAGCATGGGCAGGTCGACAGCCGCGCGAACATTAGCGAATATTTCATTGCTGCCTTGAAAACCCGGGCCATCCGTTAAAACTGAGAGGCAGGTCGCGCCGCCGCGGTCATAACTTTGTGCGATATTGACTGGGTCAAAATCTTCGCGGATCACGCCTTTGGACGGACTGGCCTTTTTGACTTCGGTAATCAGGGC
>JAHDDX010000002.1 GCA_020629135.1 Hellea sp. | reverse complement strand
CATCTGATGATGTTGGCGAATTCAATAACCGGGGCTTAAGGGAGTAGGGGCCATGAGAAAAACTTTGAAGTTAACCACGATCGTTTTAGCGAGCACTATCGCCATGAGCGCGACAGCTGTTGCGCAAACGGTGACCACACAGGACGTGTCTGCACAATTGCAGGCAAGTCTGGAAGCGAATGCAACAACTGTTGTTTATTTCGGATTTGATAAGGACAATATCACTGACGAAGCCGCTGTCGTATTGGCCCAACAGGCCAGATGGTTAAATGACAATACAAATGCCAAAGTTAACTTGGCTGGCCATACGGATGCGGTCGGATCTAATGAATATAATGATGATCTGGCAATGCGTCGTGCGCGTGCCGTTGAAAACTTTTTGATCCAAAACGGGGTAAGTCCAGCTCAAATGCAGACCGTGATCAGCCGTGGTGAGAATGAACTTGCTGTTCAAACTGAAAATCGTGAGCAGCTAAATCGACGGGTTTCAACATCTGTAAACGGTCTAGTGTCGATTACGGTTGATACCCCACCGCCACCGCCTCCACCACCGGCCTCGCGGAGCTATGCCGATAACATTGGTGTCTGTACGTCTGGCCGCGGCGCGTCTTTGATGAATGTCAATGATTTCGGCACACTTACGGCTGAGCTATCGTCTCGAATGGATAAAGCCGCATCAGTATACGCGTCTGAAACTGCTATTTCGAGCACAAGCAATACGTTTAATCTGGCAGCCTTTACCAAAACCGAATGTGGAATTGCGATCGGCTTTGCAAAATCTAAGATTATGGATGAACGTTCGATTACACATTGCGCCTGTTATTCAGACGCCTTGTCGAAACTTGAACTATAAATAGAGGAGTGCCGCGGGCATTGGGGCTAACTCGCGACGGTTTAGACTATGACAGTTGAAATTGTCGATTTTCCATTCCAGATGACGTCGCCAGACTTTGGCGGCGATTTGGACGCTATTGATGGCACGGTTTTGTTTTTGAATGACCTTATTACATCTGAGGATAATTCGGTCGTTTTAAAGAACTTCTCTGAAGATGATTTGGTCCATTTAGTAGCACCTACGGCCGTGTCTGAAAGCGGTATAATTGGATCAAATTTTGACGCCCCCAGTTCTTCGCCAGGCGTTGATGGATATTTCTTTTATTCGTTTCCCGATGATCTGAAGGTTTATTCCGAGCACGCGCTTGTCGTGCTCGTTTCCGAATAACTTTAAAATCCTATTTGATACAGGTAAGCTGTGACGCCTAGCGCAATGGCTGGGCCATAGGGTAACTTTGATCGCATTTGCTGCCTGAAGCGGGCCATGAAGCTTAGCTTTTCCGAAGAAGTCGTGTCCGCTTGATTGTTTTTTAGCATACGATAGCCAAGCACTGCGAGTGTATAAAACAGCCCCAGAAATGTCATCAAGATAACCACAATGGGTAGATCTTTGAGTGGAAACCACAAGGCAAGGGCTGCAAATAATTTAACATCTCCCCCACCCATAATCCCTCCGACAAACATCAGAAAACCAACTAAAAACGCTATAGCCGCGCTTAAAACTCGCCAGCCGAGAAATGATAAAGAAAACTCAACAAAAGAAAGCGAGATCACGAAAAGAATAATGGTCACAAATGGGTATATGTGCGGAATTGTGTAACTTCTGAGGTCTTTAATTGCAGCGACCCATGCAATCAGGCAAATCGCAATGCCCCAGACCGGACTCAGGCTTGATAGCATTTAATTTTTCAACGCTTTAGCAGCACTTAAAAGGTGTTCTGTTTGTGCGTTATATTTTGGCGAAATGTTTTTTGACTTTTGCAGATGCCGTATTGCGCTGACACGATCTCCGTCTTCAAGGGCAATTTTTGCTAGTTCCAAATGTAATTTGGCTGCGTCTTCATCGGAGGCAAGGCTCAACGCCGTAATCAAATCGCCCGTTTTGGCTTTCGATATGCGGTAGCCTGTGTGAGACCCCATTTTTCCACTAGATAATCGTTGGGCTTCTTCAAATGCATTCGAGGCTTGAGACCAATCTTGAATGGATAAGGCGGCAAAACCTTTGTGGTCAAAAACTGCAGCTGGAATATCTGTGTGGTTCATAGCGTTATCGAACCAGGTTTTTGCAGTTTCATAATTTCCCGCTTTTGTTTCAATACGTCCCAGCATAGCAGCGCTTTTCCACAAATCAGGCGAGATTTTCAATGCCCGGCTAAATGAGGTTTTAGCTGAAATGATGTCCCCGGAAAAATATTCTGAAATGCCTTGAAGTTCTAACCCTTTTGCCGATGCGTTCTCTTTATTGGCCGTCAATAATATCTGACGCGCATCAGAATACTGGCCATAAGCAATCTGACTTTCTGCAAGAGCCAATTGCACGCGTTGTTCCTCGGGTGAAAATTGATGGGCAATTTTAGCAAAATGCACTGCGGCCTTTGAATTCTCAGCTAACAATTCCTTTTTTGACCTGGCAAGGGCGGCGTCAACTATCTTGGTCCGATCTTCATTTTCCATAGACTTACTATTCAGCAAGTCATTTAAAGTCGGAGCTTCAACATGTTTTGGTACGCTGCCACAAGCGCCTAACAGGATGGAAAATGCTGTTAGCAGAAGCGGTTTAAATTTTGAACGTCGGTGGAGTTTTATCATCTAGCGGACACTTTGTAGGAACAAGATCAATCATCCAGGAATCATTGTTACAATGCGTATAACAACAGGAACCATAATTATGCAAAATAATGTTGGAAAAATACAAGTTGTCAAAGGAATAGCCATTTTAACAGGTAGTGCATTGGCTTTTTCCTCTGCCTTTAACATGCGGTCACGTCTTAAGTCTTCGGCCGCAGCCCGAATAGCCCGCGTCAAACTAGTCCCAAGACTGTCTGACTGATTAATCATTGTTACAATAGAGGTAAGGTCATCCAACTCTACACGCTTGACCATATTTTTGAGCGCATCTGCTCTTTTCCGACCGGCTTGAAACTCCAAATTGGCGATTTCAAAATGCTCAAAGATCACGGGGTGAACATCCTGCAATTCTCTGGCGACATGTTTCATGGTCGCCGGAAACGATAATCCTGATTCAAGGCAAATCAACATCATATCCAAAGCGTCAGGCAGTCCTTCCGAGAACTGCAAGCGACGTTCGCTGGATTTTGCATGAATGGCGAGCAGAGGGAAAAAATAGCCGATTGCGCCAAACATAACCACGATAAAAGTGCGGGCTAATGCGCTTAAATTAACGCCAAAGAAAAACAAAATTATTGTCATGCCCAATGCAAAAACCACGGCCAAGATAAGCCGTATCATATATAAAATCGCCCCTGCATTCGGGTGATAATAACCCGCAGACCGTAACAAATTTCGGCGTTCGTCGGTGAATTCTTCGCGTTTTTGTTCTCTACGAAGTTTTTCCTGAAAAGGTTTAAGGAGCTTCTGAAGAGATTGATTATCGTCGTTTTTACGTAACGAAGTTTCATATACCTCGTCGTGAGCATCTTCATTTAAGCGATCAATTAATGGATCTCTTGATCTCAAAAAAGAATATAGTGCTAGAATGATTATAGATGTGGTCGCAAATGCTAACCCATAAATGAGTATTTCCATGGTTCGCGTCCTAAATCCTGATGTTAATCATTTTATAAATCCAATACATTCCAATGATATAAAGTCCAAATGGAACTGCCATTGCGATATAGAATGTTGGATTGTCAAAGTGTTCTGGATAATAGGTGGGGTTTAATAGCGAAATAATCGCAGCGACGGCAAATGGTAGAAGGCCAACAATCAACGCTGTAAAACGTCCTTCCGCAGACATAGCTTGAATTTTCTTTACCATTGCGCGTCGAGCACGCATAACATTGGTTAGATTGTTCAATACTTCGACAAGATTACCACCTGTCTCTCTTTGAATTTCAAGCGAGCTTACAAAAAATTTCAGATCAGGCGAGGGGAATCTTTTGGCAATATTAGACATGGCCACATTGCGATCCAGACCGTAATTAATTTCATCAATAGCAAGCCCGAATTCTGTTCCAACAGGATCAGGCATTTCTTTGGACACAATTTCCAACGCAACCGCTGCAGGGTGACCGGCTTGTAGGCCCCTTGAAACCAGGTCGATGGCCGGAATAAGTTGTTCGGAAAACTGTTTTTGACGTTTGGAAGCGCGCCGTTTTACAAATAAATATGGAAGGGCGCTACCGAGAAAAAGAGCCATAGGTATAGCGCCTAAAACGGGCAATCCTGAGAATACCGTAAGAAGCAAGAATGCGAGCAAGATACATGCTGCAATCAAAACGAAAAAAGTTCCCGCCGGAATTTTCATATTTGCAGCCCATAGCAAGCTGTCAATTTTCGCGGCAATTCCGTTATCATTCCCGCGTTTGTTTCGGGCTTTGATCAAGGTTAATCCAATAGTGTCATCATTGGTTTTTTCGATCAATTTCATCCGTTCATTCGCGGCTTTTTCAGCCGGCGCGCTGTAGCGCATGAAAAGATATAAACCTTCGACCAACAGGACAACGGTTGTAAAAATCAGTGCATAAAAAATATAAATACCGATGCGATCCATGAGGTAATCCTAAAGTTGAAATCCCTCGGGGATATCAATGCCGTTTGCCGAAAAAGCGTCAAAAAATCCCGGTCTGACCCCCGTGTGAACAAACTCTCCCTGAACTTTGCCTTCCTTATCGATATAGTGCTGATCATAACGGAAAATCTCTTGCATGGTGACCACATCACCTTCCATACCTGTTAGTTCCTGAACAGACACGACGCGCCGCGAACCATCCGCAAACCGCTTAATCTGGACAATCACATCGAGCGCACTCGCAATCTGTCCTCGAACGGATTTAATCGGTAGGTCCATGCCCGACATCCCAATCATTTGCTCAAGACGCGATACGGCATCACGTGGCGTATTAGCATGAACAGTCGTGATCGAGCCGTCATGACCCGTATTCATAGCCTGCAGCATATCAAAAGCTTCACCCCCGCGGACCTCACCTACGACAATACGATCGGGTCGCATCCGAAGAGAGTTTTTGACCAATTTACGTTGGGTGACTTCGCCAGTCCCCTCAATATTAGCAGGTCTCGTTTCCATTCGTACGACATGACGCTGCTGAAGCTGTAATTCGGCGGCGTCCTCAATCGTCACAATGCGTTCTGTATGTCCGATCGCGCGAGACATGGCGTTCAGCATTGTAGTTTTACCGGTGCCCGTACCGCCGGAAATAATAATATTGAGGCGGCAGGCGACAATGCCTTCTAAAACATGGGCCAGATCTGCCGTCATAGCCCCGAAGGCAACCAAGCGTTCCAAGTCAAATGGAATTTTGGAGAATTTCCGAATAGATACTGAGGCACCATCTAACGTGATAGGAGGGATTACGGCGTTGACCCGTGATCCATCAGGTAATCTGGCGTCAACTAGCGGTGTGGATTCGTCAATACGGCGCCCCACGCCCACAACAATCCGGTCAATAATTCGTAAGAGATGTTCATCATCCCGAAATTTTACGTCCGTATCTTCTAAACGACCGGCACGTTCAACAAATACCTCATCGGGGCCATTGACTAAGATGTCGGAAACCGTGGGATCTGCCAGTAAGGGTTCCAATGGGCCAAACCCCATTAACTCGTCCAAAATTTCGTCGGCCAGCCGCGCGCGTTCCTGGCTCGTGAGCGGTCGTTGCTCTTCTTCCAGCAATTCAGTTAAAATTCCGCTTATTTCGCCATGGGCTTGTTTTCGGTCGACCTTGTCTAATGCGGAAAGGTTTAGTTTATCGATAATGCTTTGATGAAGCCGAACTTTGAGATCAAGATAGTCCCTTGAAAAATCAGTATCTTTGGCATCTCCGAAGAAATCAAAATCAGTACTGTCTTTCGACGATTGGACATTTTTAGAGGGCGTCGTTTTTTTCGATGTTGACGCCTTAGTCGATTTGACCTTAGCCTTTACGGGTTCTTTTGACGGCTTGGTGTCTTCATCGCTAAAGTCCAGTTTGGCTTTGCTGTCTTTCTCATTGTCAAAAAAAGAGAACTTCATTTTACTTACCTCAAGCTAATTTCGGCATTAGATGCGTTTTCGTCCGCAGCCGAATATTCATCAGAAGAGATGGAGTTCATTTGAGCCAAAAATTTATCGACGCATTGTCCCAATGATTTTACATAGCTCGCGCCGCCGCTCACGGCGAACAAAAGATCGCCTGTATTGCGGGCTAGAATGTGTGGTTTGGGATCATCTGCAATTCGAAATGAAGGTCGCTTCAAAACACTTTCAATTTTTTTAACACGATCTTTTTGGGAAAGGCCTTTGCTGATGCGATTAATGATAAAAAATGTTTTACCGCGTTCGACTTGCAAGTTGTCTAATCCATCAAGAATTTTTTGAGCGTTTTGAACATGTTCGACGGTCGGATGCAAAACAGGAATGATAATATCACTTTGTGAGATTGCTTTGGTTGTCCACCCGGTCCAGTTCGCTGGTAAGTCCAGGATAATATAATCATAGATCGTTCGAGACATATCCAACAGATTTTCCAGAAACTCGACGGTTACCGCGGAGAGCGGGACAATTCCGTCGGGTGCGGCTAAAACATCCATGTCATCAGAAATTTTTCGCACGGCAGCCATGATCAATGAGGCATCCATTCGGTTTTCAGCCTTGATGAGATCCAGCAATGTTGCCTTGCCTTTGGCATTAAGGGATGTCGCTACCACACCAAATTGAAGATCCAGATCAACAACCAATGTTTTTGGTGCCGTTGCTGAGATTTTTTTGCGCCGAGATGAAATATCGTGAGCAATATTGGTGGCAAGCGTTGTCGAACCTGCACCGCCGCCGCAATTCATAAGGCTGATGACCCGCCCGGCTGCAGGACGTACCCTGATTTGTGTCGCTTTACCTATTAGGGACTGCACTGATTGTTGCAGATCTTTTTGAGCGATTGGTTTGCTCAGGACATCGCTGGCCCCCATTTTGAACAAATTTCTTATCTGAGCTGGAGAGGGGGCATCCGCAATTACAATGAGTGAACCCGAGATGCCTACATAATTACATAATTTTTCCAGGGCCGATTCACATCTTTCATCGTCCAGGTCGACTTCAATCAAAACCAGATCCGCGCTTCCATTGACGAGGGTTCCGCCATTTTGCAAAGTATCGTCGGTTTGCTTGATGCGAATATCAAGGCCCGGCATTACGGTCGTCATTTTTTCAACCGCAGTCCGAGATTCATCAGATTCAATTATAGCCAAGAGACTGCGCTCTGGTGACTTATCTTTTTTGTTGAAAATTTTCATTAGGCGCCCTCATTCATATCTTCGCCGATGATCGTCGTTTGCGCTGAGGAAATATTGATAGAGTCGCCGAGCACGGAAGAACCCGACATTGCCTGCAATACAGCCCCAATTGCGATATAGTCATAGCTCAAATTTTTTGCCCTTACCGTGATCGCGGGCACGGGTCTTTCGCGCCCAACATATCCTAATGTTGTTGGCCCAATCTCGATCTCAAGATTGGCTTCGGTCAACGGAGGGAAATAAATCTGCATTTCGGCTAAAACGGCATTCCATGCCGCAGCTTCACAGGCTCCGCCCCCAGTGCCCGAACAGGTTATTCCAGACCAACCTGCCGCACCAGGTACATCTGCACAATTCGTGCCAGCTGGAAGAGTGGTGTTCACAAAACAGGCTTGCAGTCCTGTGATCAACAATCTGGATGATGCCTCACGTGCACCAGCCTGAGTGGCTTTCTGTGCGCTATTGAATTGATAAAGCACATATCCAAACTCTACGACGCCGAAAGTCATGACTAACAGCAGAGGCAGGATTAACGAAAACTCAAGAAGGGTTGACCCGGACTCGGTATTTTTGAATTTGCGGATTAATGAGGTCATATTAATCCCCAACAAACAATTCTTGGTGGTTGGCAGCGATTGTAATCGTACCCAGACCGAGGGTCGTCAAAATTCCGAGGTCGTCAAATGGGAACTCAGTTGAGACGGTTAAAACTGGAATGGAGTCCGGACCTCGAAAAGGGGCCGGGTTTCCATTTTGAGCCACATTGGAAACACAGGAAACGGCGATGGTGACGTCGGTCGTCTGATCCCAATTTGGCAATAAAAGCGGAGAGCTGGTATCAAGGCTTCCCCGGATTGCCAGGTTTTTAGCATTTGTCTGAGCGGCTGACCAGTTTGTACCGACAGGCGGACAGCCAGGAGATGCCGTCGTTCTGGCCAGATAGCGCGCCGCCGCTTTCACCCCTTTATTTGCCACATGAAATTGATAGAGTGCGCGGCCAAATTCCATCATGCCGAAAGCGCCGAAGAAAATAACTGGGATCAAAATTGAAAATTCGACCAGTGCCGCTCCGGATTTATTCGTTCTGAAATTATGAAATATCGGAAATTTCATCGGAAAATCTCGACATATTCCCTTAAAATGCCATTCGCTTGCCCGGTTTGCAAAACATCGACAACTTCCAGGTCAATTTGAAAATCGGACTCGCCAGGTGTCAGGGGATCTCCGACCGGATGAATGATAAATGCCCGCATAAAGCCCTCTGACGGTACGCCGACTGAATTTCCTTTTACATTGTGTTCACGGCAATTCATCACGGCAAAAGTAATCAGGCGCCGCTCACGGTTCATATTGGGAGTCGGCGGACCTTTGTAACAGACAGGACGGCCTTCTTCGACACTATTGGTTCCGTTGGGAGGCGGGTTAGGCCCCGGGATAACATTGTCAATTTCGTGATTATAGATTTCCCATCTGGAAATCGCAGTTGTGCCATTTGTACACCCGGCCGGGGCGGCGGTTGTACCGTGATTGGCGGTCCAATAGTCGCCACAATTCCATGCGCCATTTCCAAAGCGTTCGCCCGGGCTCGCTTCAATATTATTGTCATTGGGTAATTCCATTATGCCTGCGGGTGGTGGATCGGTAACTCCGTGGCAGGGATTGGCACCTTGTGCGTCCCAGGTTCTGCCTTTGATAACATTTGGCGCTGGGGCGTAACTGGCATTATTCGCATCATTACCAAAGAACGGATTTTCATAGATGTCAAAACGTGTGTTTAGCGCAGAGCGCAAGGCATTAACCGCACCGGGTGCGGTATCTAATTCCGTTGAAAAACATTTATTTGCGCCGTCAACCCCTGCGATAGTATCCGCCAATGCTGGTGTGCCTTGCCCGACACCGGGTATGTTTAAATAGCCGAAATTTCCAGGGGCCCAGGGGTCTGTGGCCTGTCCGCCAACCGAAAGAACCCGAATTTGACGACCAACCCAATTATTAACATCAAATGGAGCCCCAATATTGGCGTCAGCGCCGTTTTCTGCAGGGTTACAAATCGCAAAGGGGGTAACCCGGCAAACAGCAGCCTCCTGACCGGCGACGGCTTTGGATTGTAATTCAGCAGACGCTGAGGCCCCGACGACAGGCAGAAAATAATTGGAGTGATTAAGTATCTCGGTTGTAACTTCGACAAATTCAGCATCTTCGTCACCTGTTGCCAGATGAGTATCTGTGATTGGGTCATCATCGCTTGCGGGGAGGCTGGCTAAAAATCTCACGGTGACGTCAATTCTCTGACCGCGTTCCTGCGTAAATCTTTGGCCATTTTCGACCAAGGCTGAAGCCGCTGTGACGGCCGCGCTTGTTGCCCGGGCCCGAGAACCGGCTTTTCCATCCAGTTGAGACGCCGCTGCGAGTGCCGCTGCATCGGCGGCCGCTTGTCCTTGGGTTGTTGTGATGTGGTGACGTGAGAAATCCAGTGCCAGGCCAATAAAGCCTAACACTACAGCTACGGTAATAGATACATAGACGAGCGTCGCGCCCGCTACTGATGTTTTAAGTCTGTCAAATGCGCCCCACATCCGCAGCTCCTTTCGGTTAAGGGGTAAAAGTTACTCGGTGTCACCGCCTCCGGCACCAAACGCTAAATCGCCAGCGCTGGCCGGTCGCTTGATTTCGTCTTTCAAATATCGATCAACCGCGTCAGCAGCCTTTTGAGGGTGGTATTCGGGCGCTCCTGGCACAGCATTTTTATCAACAATTTGTGCGTCAGCCGCTTTTTTAATTGCAACACCAGATTTCGGATGGATCAAACCATTATGTGTACCGCAGGCCGATAGCCCGAAGCCGATGATGAGTCCTAATGCGATATATTTCGTTTTCATTTTGCGCCCCTTATTCCGGTCTGCCAAGCTCGACCTGCCCGCCAAAGAATAGCTGAGCATCGTCAGGTTTGGTGACATTATCGGTTGGAAGATTATAGTCCAGATTCTCTGTCGGTTCAACGATATAAGGCGTAACAATAATCAGAAGTTCGGTCTCATTTTTTTCATAAGACGAACTACGTGCCAGAGCGCCAAGAATTGGAATTTTTCCAATGCCCGGAATTTGTCTGACACGGTCCTGAAAAGTTTCCTGTAACAGGCCGGCAATCGCGAAGCTTTGTCCGTTTTTGAGTTCAACTGTGGTTGACGCCCGCCTTGTGACCAGTCCCGGAATAATGATGTTCTCCAACTGGATCCCTGCGGATGGGTCAAGCGTACTGACTTCAGGCTCAATAACCAGATTAATAGTGTCGCCGATAACCGTTGGTGTGTATGCCAGCTTGACCCCGAATTCTTTAAATTCGACAGTTACGCCGATTCGGTCTTCTGATCGGCTCTCCGCAATTGGGACAGGGAACTCACCTCCGGCCAGGAAAAAGGCCGTTTCACCGGATACAGCGACCAAATTTGGTTCGGCAAGTGTGGTTAAAACTCCATCATCTTCCAGCGCATCAAAGAATAGCTGTACATTAAACTCTCCAACTTGAACCGTGCCCAATGCCCGCGCAAACGATTCTGGATTAACAACCCCGGACAGGAATGTGAGCGTGTCTTTTCCATTGTTGAAAAATGCATCTGTCGAAAGTCCCAAGGCTTTCGAAGCCGTGCGCTGAACTTCGGCAATTTTGACCGAAAGCATAACCTGTTGAGACGTGTTTGTCTGAATAGCGTTCATGACTTTTCCAGGCGCATGCTGATCGGCCAAATCGGCGGCCAATGTTGCGACGGATGCAGAACTTGCAGATCCACTCAGTAGAATTGAATCGCCATTCGTGCGCACACTAATATTTTCACCCGGCGCCAACTCAAAAATACGCTGGCGTAGCTGGCTTAAGTCATAGGTGACATCAACGCCAAAAACACCAAGAAGTTTTTTGTCATCATCAAAAAGTGTCAATGACGTCCGGCCATTTGCTTTGCCGATGATATATAGGCTTTGGTCTGACATTGGAATAATGTCTGCAATTGTCGGATTGGAGATAAGCGCATGATCGATATTCGTATCAAATTGCAAAACTTGAGACTGTCCGGCAGCGATCGAAAATTCGCCGGAAACAGGTCCGCCATGTCCCAGAAGATTTATGCGTTCATTTAACGCCGGATCGTTGATGGTCGCGAATTGAGCGTGCGCGAAATTTGCTGACGCTGTAAACGAGAACAATAATCCTAATGCTGTTCCAATTAAGTGTTTCATTTTTAGTCCCTCTCTAGTGCCCCCGTTGGACGTTTTATTATTGTGGGTTACCAATCAATGATCCGGTAACTTGCCCGACTTGACCAACTTGTGATCCCATTTGTGAAGACAAGTCTCCCAGATTTCCTCCGGCTAGTACCGTGTCCTTCGTCACGGTCGTGGTGGTCGTTTGCGTGCCGCGCGTTATTTTCATTTTCGCTGTCGGGTCTGGTTTTGGCGCGCTGACTGAACGTTTGATCGGGCGATAGACGCGCTTTGGCTTTTCTTTTTCTTCGGGTTTCGCACTTTTTGAATTGTCGGAAATTAAGTCTACGACTTTAATCGGCGAGGATCTTTCATCTATAACAGGTTCTTCGAGACGCATTGGGCGAAGGACCAGATCAAGACTTCCGAGTTTGGAGGCTAAAGTCAGCTTTTGCGCCTGTTCTTGCGTGACTTCGAGGGTCGCACCGTTAGCAACCATTGCGCCTTGCGTGGTTTCATCAGCTATTTGATCAATAGCCAAAACGCGAATATCTCTTAAAATCAGAGTCGATTTTAATTCAGTTTCATTTTCGCGCTGATGGGTGTGAACAACGTCTACGCGGTCTCCCGGTAAAACAAATCCGCCAACGCCCGTAATTTCATTAATCCGAATGGCGACTGCGCGCATGTCTGGCGGCACGATTTGAGAAAGTGTTGCTCTATATCCAAAGCCTGAAAGCTTTTCCTGAGATACGGGATCGTTTATATTCATTGAACGAATGGCGACCCGACGTTGATCCCCGATAACTTCGGCTATGGATTCAAATGAACCGGGTGGTCTGACTGATTCGTCACTTGGCCAGGGAACGACCTTAAGTTTTTCAGCGGTGATTTCATCGCCAAATTGGAGTTTTACAGCGGCAACGACGAGTGTTGTCATTTCCTGTTCGTTTTCGGTTGCGACGGCAACCGGCGCTGTTCGTTGATTGTTTACTACGTTTCTAGCTACTAATACTGTTAACGTGCCCAGAATGATCGCAAGTGCGAACATGATAACCGCAAGATTACGCATAGATTATCGGTTAATACCGCCCCCGTATAAATTGTTAGTGGGTTGGGCCCGCAGGCCCAACCAGATTTGGAATTATTAAGTCAACTTGCCTTTTGCCATGGCAGTGTTCAGTGAATTCCATGTGTTTGTGATCCGTCCGCCGATGAATACAACTGTCAAAATAACAGCAGCAGAAATCAGACCAATCAGGATTGAATACTCGATCAACGAAGCACCTTCGATGTTCTTCTTGATGTCTTCAATCGCGAGTTTTGACTTGACGTAATATTTAAGCATTTTGCTTCTCCTCTTGCATCGTCAATGAAGATGTTTGCAGTAGAAGGCTTATCAAAATAAAATTTTGAAGCGTGCCCCATTCGCTTACACCAGGCGTCTTGCCTGAGTTAACAATCGGTTAATCCCTGAGAAAAAGCAAGCGAAAACTTTAGGTTAATGCAGTATCTACACAACATATTGTGCAAAATGGGTGAGTGAAGGGGTTTGTTAACTATGGGCTCCCATAAATTGGGGGGCGAGCGGTCATTAAATCTCGCAGTTCTCGGAGAACAGAGTTCGGATGGTGAGTGAAAACCGCAAAGAAAGACCGAAGCGTGAGTCTCTGAATAAATAAAAAATAATGCTCTGATCAGAGGTTCAATATTTATGGCCGACGGATTTGTCTTGCCAATTAATAATGATGCCCGAAATCTTCCACATCAATATAGCAATCAATATTCCAACATAAGAATCGATTGCATAGTGCCAGGCGAGGTGGACCGACCCAATCAAAATAAATGCCAGAAAAAAGCTCATAATTATTCCTAAATATTTGTGAATTCGAAAACCCGCGAAAACAAATAGGGTTGTTGTTGCATTATGAAGACTTGGCATGGCGGAAATTCCGGCTATTCCCGTGGCACTTGGATTTAGGTAGGCTTCTCTCAACTGGTCTTGAGCTGTGAGCGCCCAAATATGGAAAATCTCGCGATAAGATTGAAGATGATCCATCTGTGGTTCAAATGGATTATTGTTTGAGTCGATTAAATCGTAAAAAGCGGGCCCCATAGACGAAAAATAAGTTGCCATTAGAAAGCCGCCAATAAACCAGCATAAAATAAAGCTTAATAAGAATTGTCGTTCCCATCCATTATCTTTCTTGGTCCAGGAAGCGCCCAGCCAAAATGTAAATGTAACCACAAACCATAAATTATAGGCAAAATTGATTATTAATGTGGTGACGGGGTGTCCAAAAATAGGGTGAAGAATGGTCCACGGGTCCCGTCCAAAATGGATGGCCCGGTCCCATGCCATAAACGTTTGATCCCATTTGTAAGGATTCAGTGAGCCGATGAGTTCTTTGCATTTCGTATAAGCTGAAAAGGCAAGGCTCATAATAAAAAAAACCGGAATGAATTTCGCATATCGCCGGCTGTCGAATAGGATTTCCGAATAAAACTGCTTGGCAGCTTTCAGCGGGTTTTTGGGTCGCAAAATGAAAATGAAATAAAACAGTAACGCCAGTTGGGATCCTATGACCAATATTGGAAGAACCATTATCAGGGCGACTTCGATATACGGCCAGACTGAGAAGTCGAGCGGTTGACCCAATTTTAATTTAACGATTATGCCGGTAAGCAAAAATAAGAGGCTGGTAAAAATGATCGCGAAATGACGCCAAGCCTGAATACGCATGGCACTAAAAAGATTACCAAGAATATGGGTGAAGGAGCTACCGGATGTCATTTTCAATCATTTTTCTCCGTGGTGTCACAGATGGATTAAATAGGTTAACCAATAATCAAGAAACAACACCCTATGGCGAGTCGAAAGCTCGCGATAAGTGTTAAGTATGATCACTTTGTGGTCGTGCTTTACCTTAGTGCGACCAGGTATTTTGTCTTCTGTTTGATTGAACTCAAATCTGAGTTAGAAGTTATTGCTCGCAATTATCATTAGAGAAGGGGCTTTTAGCTTAGCCACTATTAATCGATAAAATGCGAATACAAGCTTTGGTTTCAATGACAAAGCAGTTTGAAAATTTATTAGTGCGCCCTGAAAGTTTTAGGAATGCTGTCGGGTAAAATCTCTTATTTGCAAAAACGCGACCCAGGCCATTACTGCCAGGGTAATAGGAAGGCCGACTAAAGTGGCTACAATTTGGATGCCTTCAGGTGGCCAATCATTTAAACTGGAAACGATGCCAAGTCCGGTGCCGACGACAACGGCGGATAGCATGGCCACGGCAAATGTTTTCCAACCCAATGCGAATACAAACATCAAATATGTCCATACTGGCCCGCCGAACCGGCGTTGAATCGCGATCAATTGAGACATTTCACCCAAACCTTTTTTGTTATGAGGACAATGTCTAAACGAAAGGGGTTAAACCTCGGTTTGGGGTTGTGGTAAACAAGTCGATAATGGCCGATATATTTGTCAGAAATCCAATTGCGACTCGCCGATTAAAGGCGTAAAGAGCGCGCAAATTCGTATTTAGGAGACTGTTATGGCACGAGCAAAGATTGCATTGATCGGTGCAGGTATGATCGGCGGCACATTGGCCCATATTGCGGCGAGAGAGGAATTGGGCGATGTTGTCCTGTTTGATATTTTCCCCGGTACAGCCAAAGGAAAGGCGCTAGATCTGTGCGAAGCGACACCGGTCTTCGGCAATGACAGCCTGCTGAAAGGCACAGACGACTACGCGGATATTAAAGATGCCGACGTCTGTATTATTACAGCCGGTTTCCCGCGTAAGCCTGGCATGGACCGCGGAGATTTGATTTCCAAAAATCTGGGCGTAATTAAGCAGGTTGCCGAGGGGATCAAAACCTACGCGCCAAAAGCTTTCGTTATTTGTATCACCAACCCGTTGGATGCGATGGTTTGGGCCTTACAGAAATTCTCAGGTCTACAGCCTCGCAAAGTTGTGGGTATGGCCGGTGTTTTAGATAGCGCACGTTTCCGTTGGTTCCTGGCTGAAGAATTTGGCGTTTCTGTTGAAGACGTACACGCCTCTGTTTTGGGCGGTCATGGTGATACGATGGTGCCTTTGACACGATATTCCACCGTGAACGGTGTGCCATTGCCGGATCTTGTAAAAATGAAATGGACAACGCAAGAACGCCTGGACGCTATAGTCGAGCGTACGCGCAAGGGCGGCGGTGAAATCGTTGGTCTATTGGGTAACGGTTCAGCATATTACGCGCCGGCTGAAAGCGCGATTGAAATGGCGAAATCATATTTGCGTGACAAGAAGCGTATATTGCCATGTGCGGTTCGCCTGTCCGGCCAGATTGCAGGTGTTCGTGGATTATATGTTGGTGCACCAGCCATGATTGGTTCGCGCGGAATTGAGAAAGTCATGAACATCCGCCTGAAAGCAGATGAGCGTGCCATGTTTATGAATTCTGTGAATGCGGTTGAGAAGCTAATCGCCGAATGTCAGGAGATGGATCCTGATCTAAAAGATTAGAACGGATTGTACAAACTCAATAAAAAAGGGCCCGATTGGGCCCTTAATTTTATGACATTTCCTGTGTTTAGAACCGGGCTTTGAAACCTATATTAATGGCGTGGGCCTGGGTCTGGTCATTTGATACGTTTTGCGGGTTCACGAAAGGAATGAAGCCTTTGTTGTAAACATATTCGGCGCCGACATCGAGATAAGGCGTAACCGGATATTCAACGCCCAATGCATGTTGCTGGTTTTTCTTCCAACTGGTTGGCTGGAAGGTCAGCGTGCTGATGCCTTGGAAGTCGTCTCCGATATTGCCCCAGGAACCTACGGCAGAGATCGCCATGCGTTTTCCATTGGGGAGCATCGGTTTGATCCGCGCCTGGGCGACCAAGACTTCAAGATTTTGATCGAAATTGATATTGTTCCGATCCGTCGTCGATCCCGTGGGATCAACTAGATATTGCGGGAAAGGTGTCCCGTCCGGCGCCTGCGGGATGGCCGCGCCCCAAGGTTCCAGAGTCGTTGTATATTCAACCATGGCGTCAAAGAAATCAGAGGTATATTCCGCATAAGCATTTACGGCACTGTTGCGGTACTGAATAAAGTTAGCAGGCGGAGTACCGGTTGCAATGCCTTGGAAGGTATGGGCCGTCCAGTTATTTCGATAGATCGTATCGTGCAAATAACCACCACCGACCGTAAAGGCTTTGTCGCCACCGAGCAGGAATTCCTTCTCCGCGCTGAAGGCGTAGTTTGCGATATTGTTCTCTTCACTGGCATAGGCTGTGCGGAGCTGACGTCCACCAGAAAAAGCAGAAGCGGTCAGCTTGAAGCCGTTCTTATAAAAGCCAACTTCCAGGACCGGTTGGTCAGAAACAGCCCAGAAATAGTGTTGGGCTTCGGTATGTGTAAATGGATTATAGCCATCGAAATTTCCGAAATCGATGGTTTTGCGACCAAAAGCGGCGTAAAATGGCGTCTTTTCAAGATTACCAAAAACGACAAAGGCTTTGCGAAGCTGTAGCTCATCCTGGTCGCCTCTAAACTCTGTTTCTGAATATTCGGGCTGCATATAGACAGTCGTCCAGTCGCCAAAGGTTGATGTAAACGACAGGGCAGCATTATTGATAGCGAACACGCCGGCTTCGGTGTCTGTTGACGGCGAGAAATCCGGGAAACGTGACAGGAGCGGGAATTGACCGGCTGTATCCGTTTTTTGCCACATAAATCCGCCTTTGATGCCCGCACCAATGTAAAGCGAGTTTGGCTTTAATGTGCCGCGGGCGCGATTAGCCAACAGCGTCAATGTTTTGCCCGTGGTGTTTTCTTGCCAGTCGAGCATATCGCGTGTGTGATACGGATTGGTCCGAACGGAAACGCCGCCCAGGTCAAAATGACGAGACAGATCACGGTGAAACGCATTGGCGGCATCGGGGCTATAGGTCACGCCATGCGCGGACGACATGCCCCGTAATCCCAGGCTGTTCGTTTGAGATGCCACATAGGTGTATTGCGGAGAGGCCACATATTGCTGGTTTAGGCGTTTTTCCTGCCAAGTCGGTGCGGTTTGCTGCGAGTAAATATAGGCACCAGCGGTCTGCGCGATATGCGCGGGGAAACTCCCGCGCAGATTGGCGGCACTGTGACCCGCGGCGACAGGCAATGCTATCGCCGCGAGGCCAGCTCCCATGATCAGCGTATATTTAAATCGGTTTGTCATATCCCAACCCCTCAGGATGTTAATTTAGGCGCTTCTAACGTTGTCGACATCGACTCCGTGTTCGCGAACTTTTCGGTAAAGTGTGGATCGCCCAATGCCGAGACGGCGAGCAATTTCGGACATATGTCCGCTATAATTTTCGATGGCGAATTCGATCAGATCTCGCTCAATTTCTTCAAGCGTGCGAAGATGGCCTTCGCGGTCAAGGAATTTCACTTGTGTATCGTCTTCGGTCTGCGAAGACTTTGAAATCAGGGCTGCCAATGGGTCAGTACTATTGACAGAAACGCCAATTGGGAGTCCCGAAATCTGCGGAAAGTCCTGGGCTTGCAATGTGTTGCCGTCACTCAAGATCATTGCACGGAAGATCGCGTTTTCAAGCTGACGAACATTGCCAGGCCAGTCAAAGGTCTTAAGCATATCCAGTGTTGCCTGACTGGCGCCGGTAACGCTCAGGCGCTCCTGGGCATTAAACCGTTTGATAAAGTGATTAAGAAGGGCGGGAATATCCTCGCTGCGTTCGCGAAGAGACGGAACCTGAATTGGAAAGACATTGAGTCGATAAAATAGATCTTCCCGAAATGAGCCTTGGGATACTGCGTCGGCCAGGTTGCGATTCGTTGCAGAAATAATTCTGACGTCTACTTTGACTGGACGCTTGGAACCAATTGGATCGACTTCGCCTTCTTGCAGGACGCGCAGCAATTTAACCTGCATATCCAGCGGAAGCTCACCGACTTCATCCAGAAATAATGTGCCGCCATGGGCTTCCTGGAATTTACCCAGATGCTTGGCGTTTGCTCCCGTAAAAGAGCCGCGCTCGTGGCCAAATAAAATACTTTCAACCAGGTTTTCCGGAATAGCACCGCAATTGACAGTCACAAAGGGGCCGTCACTGCGCTCAGACGCGCCCTGAATAGCGCGGGCGATAACTTCTTTGCCGACACCGGATTCGCCCGTGATCAGAATTGGAATATTCGCGCGGGCGCCACGTTCTCCCATAGCAACGACACTCCGCATAGAAGGGGCGTTGCCGATCAAATCTTCAAATGTCAGAGATCCGTCACTGGTCTTTTTAAGTCGAGTGACTTCACCAGCTAAGGTGTTGATTTCAAGGGCGTTTCTGATGGAAACGATGATGCGTTCAGGACTGGCAGGCTTGACGATAAAATCCCGTGCGCCACTCTGCATGGCCTCAACAACCGTGTCGATACTGCCTTTGCCGGTTAATACAATCACCGGAAGAGCGACATTTTTTGTCCGCAAGTCTTTTAGTATTTCCATACCATCACGGCCAGGCATGACCAGATCCAGCAACATGACATCGATATTTTGTCCATCGACGCCAAGAATCATGGAGAGGGCATCGTCACCATTATCGGCCTGTAAGGTAGAAAAGCCGCTTTTTTCAACAACAGCCTGAAGCAGTCTGCGCTGTGTCGGATCGTCGTCAACGATAAGAACAGTTTTACCCATAATAGTCACCTGTATTGGGCATAGTCGCCCTTTTCGGCGGAATTTCCCGCTCGTAATTGCGTTGCAATATGGGACAGATGGGTAAAAATGAACTTAACGGCAGAGCATTTATCTGTGGCAAAATAGACTTTTTCTATCCTTGAGCATCAGAAATCAGCATGATAAACCAAATGCAAATTTAACAGATCTACGGATAAAATAATGGCTGGATCTCATTCCGATTATAAACATGGCGACATGGAAATTACCGCTCAAGAGGGAACTTTTGACGGATTTATGGCGGGAACAATGTATGGCGGTGCTGCAATCATCGTCGGTTTATTGTTTCCAATTCTCGTATTCGGCGCTGGATTATCCTGGTTGCCGTCATTGATTGCCAGTGTGGTGGTCGGTGTTCTGATCGGGATAGGTCTGAAACTTAAGGGTGCCTGGTATGCCTCATTGATCGGCATTGGCCTGGTGACCGGCATTATTTGTGCGATTTTCTCTGCATTGCTCTAAATTCTGTCAAAATTCTCATAAATACAGCGCATGACAATTTCTTAAACCCGCTAAAAATAGGATAATCTGGGTGAAAATTGCTGTATTAAAAGACGCGGGTGGCGATGAAGCCCGCGTGGCCGCGACGCCGGACACGGTGAAGGGCTATGTTTCTTCAGGGCATTCGGTAACGGTTACAAAAGGGGCCGGTTCAGCGGCTGATTTTGCCGACACGGAATATAAAGAGGCTGGAGCCTCGATTGCGACGTCCAATAAAACTGCGGTCAAAGGTGCTGATCTCGTTTTATCGATTACCGGCGGGACGCAAACACTTCTTAAAGATCTGAAAAAAGGCGCTGGAATAACGGGCCTCGTTAATCCCACGGATAATCCAAATTATGCCAAGGCTTGCGCAAAAGCCGGGGTAACCGCTTACGCGCTCGAATATATTCCGAGAATATCGCGAGCACAAAGTATGGACGTTTTGTCGTCGCAGTCTAACCTTTCCGGATATCGCTCCGTTGTTGAAGGGGCGTCGATTTATGGTCGAGCTTTTCCGATGATGATGACTGCGGCGGGCACGGTTGCACCGGCCAAAGTTTTTATCATGGGCGCCGGTGTTGCCGGGCTACAGGCAATCGCAACGGCACGTCGCTTGGGCGCTGTGACGACTGCGACTGATGTACGGCCAGCCGCCAAAGAACAGGTGGCCTCATTAGGTGCCAAGTTCATTGCAGTTGAAAATGATGAGTTTAAAGAAGCGGAGACAGCGGGCGGGTACGCTAAGCAAATGTCGGCGGAATATCAAAAACTACAGGCCGAATTGACCGCAAGCCATATCTCGAAACAGGATATTGTCGTTACCACCGCTCTAATTCCGGGGCGTCCCGCACCTAAACTGATCGATAAAAAGATGTTGGCGTCTATGAGACCAGGGTCTGTCATTGTCGACCTGGCCGTCGAAAGAGGCGGAAATTGTGAAGGGGCGAAAGCCGGGGAGATCGTCACAACCAAAAACGGCGTTAAAATTGTCGGCTATCTCAATTGGCCGTCTCGAATGGCGAGCGATGCGTCCAATATGTTTGCCCGCAATCTTAAAAACCTTTTGCCTTTGGTAACGGGGGAAGATGGCAGCTATCAGCCGGATTGGGACGACGAAATCATTCAGGGCTGCGCCCTCACACGGGATGGACAGGTTGTGCATCCCAGATTGACAGGGGAGGCGTAGCATGAGCGCAATGTTGATTTTAGCTGGTGGCGGAGCTGTTAGCCCTATTGTTTTTCAGCTCACGATATTCATTCTGGCGATTTTTGTCGGTTATTATGTGGTGTGGTCAGTGACACCGGCGTTGCATACGCCGTTAATGGCTGTGACCAATGCGATCTCCTCGGTTATTATTGTGGGGGCATTGATCGCGGTCGCAGCCGGGTCGCAAAGCGGTTCGAACATGTCGACCTGGACGGGCGTTGCCGCAGCGGCGCTTTGCGCAGTCAACATTTTTGGCGGGTTTCTGGTCACCCAGCGCATGCTCGCCATGTATAAGAAAAAATCGAAATAGGGGGCCAAGATGACTTTATCAGCTAATCTTGCCGCCATTCTCTATACGGTCTCTGCGGTATTATTTATTCTTGCGCTTCGGGGGCTAAGCTCCCCCGAAACGTCGCGACGCGGCAATCTGTTTGGCATGCTCGGTATGGGCATTGCGATTGTTACAACTCTATTGGTTGCCGGTCTCGGACAACAGGCTATTTTGCTGATCGGCGGCGGTTTGGCTGTTGGAGGTATCGTAGGCGCGATTATTGCGCGTAAAATTCCAATGACAGACATGCCGCAACTCGTGGCGGCCTTTCATTCGCTGGTCGGATTGGCCGCTGTATTGGTTGCGGTTGCGGCCTTTTTCAGTCCCGAAAGTTTCGGCATTGTATCGGACGGCCTGATTAAACCTGCCAGCCTGTTTGAATTGTCCCTTGGCGCGGCGATCGGGGCCATTACTTTCACGGGTTCGGTAATCGCGTTCGCCAAGCTCAATGGCAATATGTCTGGCGCGCCAATTCTTTTGCCCGGACGGCATTTGATAAATTTGGCGCTGGCGATTGGTGTAGCGGTTCTGATCGGTATGTTGATGAAATCCGGTGGTTCAGATCCTATGCTGTTATGGTTGATTATCGGGGCGACACTGATCCTTGGGATTACTCTGATCATACCTATTGGCGGCGCGGATATGCCGGTGGTTATATCTATGCTCAATTCCTATTCAGGATGGGCTGCAGCAGCACTCGGATTTACATTGGGTAATCTGGCCCTGATCGTGACAGGTGCGCTTGTCGGATCATCCGGCGCCATTTTGTCTTATATCATGTGTAAAGGCATGAACCGGGGGTTCCTATCGGTCATTCTAGGTGGATTTGGCGCGGATAGCAGTGCGGCCACTGCGGGTGATAATGAACAACGTCCTGTCAAACGTGGATCAGCCGAAGACGCTGCCTTTATCATGAAAAACGCATCCAAAGTGATTATCGTGCCGGGCTATGGCTTGGCGGTTGCCCAGGCACAGCATGCCGTTCGCGAAATGGCAGATGCTCTCAAGGAAGAAGGCGTTGATGTGGCCTATGCCATTCACCCGGTGGCCGGACGCATGCCCGGGCATATGAATGTCCTGCTGGCGGAAGCCAATGTTCCATATGATGAGGTGTTTGAACTGGAAGACATCAATTCGGAATTTGCTAATGCGGATGTGGCCTTTGTCATC
Source organism: Hellea sp. (assembly GCA_020629135.1). Lineage (GTDB taxonomy): Bacteria > Pseudomonadota > Alphaproteobacteria > Caulobacterales > Maricaulaceae > JACOMS01. The sequence continues at coordinate 63,981 of JAHDDX010000002.1, read as the reverse complement.
GGGGCCAATGACGTAACAAACCCTGCCGCAAAGACGGACCCGCAAAGCCCGATCGCCGGTATGCCCATCCTTGACGTTGACAAATCGACTACGGTTTTGTTTGTGAAACGGTCTTTGTCACCGGGCTATGCTGGGATCGATAATGATCTTTTCTACGAAGATAAAACCATGATGCTTTTAGCGGATGCCAAGAAAATGGTCGAAGACATTCTCAAGACTTTTTAAGGCGTATAAATCAGGCGGGCTCTAAAGAAATTGATTTTGGGTGGACTGATCACGGGTGTCACAGCCTATTTGATCGCTCTGGTTTTGGTCTATCAGTTTCAGCGCTCATTTATGTATTTTCCCCCGGCGAAATATTATTCGCCGGTTGAAGCTCCGCTTCCTGAATTTGAAGAAATAAAGTTTGAGACGGCCGAAGGGACCTATGTAACGGCTTGGTGGTCGGCGCCGAAAGATAACGCGCCCGTCTTTATGTTTTTTCATGGGAATGGGAGTGCGGTTTATTCAAATGCTCACATATTCAAAGACCTATTGGATCAGGGATATGGTATTTGGAGTGTTGGATATCCGGGATATCCTGGTTCGACAGGGAAACCATCAGAAACCGCAATTACTTCTGCCGCAGTCGAGCAATATAATCTCCTAAAAGAAAAAGGATATGACGGCGAGCGAATTATTCTTTACGGCACGTCACTTGGGTCAGCGATTGCGGTTGATGTGGCCAGAAAGCGCAGCGTGAGCAAGATAATTCTCGAGGCGCCTTTTTATTCAATGTATCACATGGTGAAACTGAAAATGCCGATTTTTGCCTTTAAGCCTTTGGTGAAAGACAAATATGAAAACTTTGATGCATTACAATCGCTTGAGGTTCCGATGTTATGGATCCATGGAGATCGAGATCGGGTAATCCCTATAGGGGAAGGGCGGCGTTTATTTGACGGATATGCTGGTCCGAAAGAGTCGTTGGTGATTCCTGGAGGATCTCACGTGAATGCATGGGTGTCAGGAGGGCGGGAACAAATTCTTGAATTCGCGAAGAATTAACCCCCAACTGATTGCAATATCAACTATGTCGTCTTGGGATTAACGCTTTGTTTTCTTTAATTGTTTCGCGATGGAGGGGAATGAAAAATTTTTCCCCGTTTTGCCTGTATTAAGGGTTTGACATTTCATTACGGTTTCGTAATCCAGAAACCCTCAATAACGACCAAAGTCTAAAAATAAGGGGACATTATAATGTCAAAGTTAAAACTACTTTGTGTAGTATCTACGGCTATGGCAGGCGCCGCATTTTTTGCAGCACCCGCTTCTGCCCAAAGCGTAACCGCTTGGAATAAGGCTAGCAATAACGCTGATTTCAAGAAATGCGGAACCCGCGATGTTTCGGAACGCGAGATCGAATTGATGGAAGCGGCCATACAGCGGCGGATCAATAATTCCAAAAAACCAGATCATGCCGGTGGCGGCGGTAATGGCGGCGGCGGCGGCGGCGGCGGTGGCGGTGATGGCGAACCACGTCCCGATGGCACCGTTGAATTTGACGTTTATTTCCATGTCGTCTGCGATAGCATTGGCAATAACTGCACAAATACTCAGCAAGAAGTAAATGCGTCTATGGCCGTTTTAAATGCGGCTTATGCGGGCGGTGACACATATGATGGCAATTTCGGTTTGCCGACGCCGTTTAAGTTTAATCTTGTAGAGACCATGTATTGGAATGAACCGCAATGGTTGGAAATTACAAGAACCACCCAAACCGCAATGAAAAGCGCAATGCGTCAAGGGGATGAATCGACACTTAACATTTATTCTACAGGAATTGAGGCTGGTCTATTAGGTTGGGCGACTTTCCCAACCTCATATACAAGTAACCCAATCGATGATGGTGTTGTAATCTTGAACACAAGTGTTCCTGGTGGATCTGCTGCGCCTTATAATGAGGGTGATACTCTGACCCATGAAGTCGGTCACTGGCTTGGTCTTTACCATACCTTCCAAGGTGGTTGTAAAGGTGGCGGGGGAGACCAGGTCTCTGACACAGCAGGTGAGCGTTCAGCTGCCTATGGTTGTCCAATCGGTCGCGATACCTGTCGCGGTGGTGATGTGGACCCAATTCATAACTTCATGGATTACACCGATGATAGCTGCATGAATACCTTCACAAAAGGACAGGCATTCCGTGCAGACACAATGTCATTGGAATATCGCAACAAATAGTTTTTGGGTATTCTCAAAAGTTGAATGAGGAAGGCGCTTTCGGGCGCCTTTTTTATTGATGCGGTTTGTCACCAAGCAAATATCGCGCGCCAGCTCCTTTTTGAGCGGCGCTGTCACCCGGATTGTACAGCGCGCATACCTCAAGTGAAAGACATCCACATCCGATGCAGCCCGAAAGCTTATCCCTGAGACGTTCAAGGCCCGCTATCCGGACTTCGATATCATGTTTAAAAGTCTGACTTATTTGTTCCCAATCAGATTTTGTTGGCGTTCGATGGTCGGGCAGTTTTTCCAGTTGTGCTTTGATGTCCGCCAGAGAAAAACCCAATTGTTGAGCAATCAATATAAAAGATACGCGTCGAATCTCGGACGCCCGGAACACACGCTTTCCGCCAGCTGTTCGCTCTGAATTGATGAGGCCTTTTTGCTCGTAAAAGCGAAGCGCGGAAACCGTTGACCCAGTGCGTTTGGCAACCTGACCAATTAAAAATCCCTTTTCCGCTTTTCTCATAAGATTCGCCTTGACCTCAACTTAAGTTGAGGTCGTAGCGTGATCACATGATTTAAACAAGAAAGGAAAATATTATGTCTGTGGCACATCTGGAGCACGTTAATTTTACCGTCGAAAATTCAGCAAAAACGGCAAAAAAACTGGTCGACCTGTTTGATTGGAAAATCCGGTGGCAAGGGCTGAGTTTGAGCGGCGGCTATACCTATCACGTTGGGAATGACGATTTTTATCTAGCTGTTTTCAACCGAAAGGAAGGGCAAGAGGCCCGTAATGATGGGAATCCTTATGACCGGATTGGTCGATTAAATCATATCGGTATCGTGGTGGATGACCTGGAGGCCATTGAGACACGGATCAAAAAAGCCGGATATAAGACATTTAGTCACGGAGACTATGAACCGGGCAGGCGGTTTTATTTCTATGATGACGACGGTATCGAATTTGAAATTATCAGCTACGCGCCTGCGCCGACAAAGCAAAGTGCTGGATTTAGGGCCGAACTTAAGAATATCGCGTTAGCGGGAATGGCGCGTAATTAAAGCCTAACGGGCACATTTCACACAAAGCGGCGTTGATGGATCGAGTTCCAATCGTTTGTTGGAGATCGGTTCATCACACGTCACGCAATAGCCGTAATCTCCCAGGTCCAGCCGCTCAATAGCCGCGTTAATCCTGACGATTTGGCGTTGTCTGGCCTGCTGTTGCGCTTTGTCCATTGCTTGAACTTGCAAGCTGTCCATGCGGGATAAACGCCCAACACTTTGCTGATCCAGGCCGACCGGTTTTCGATTTTCAGCTGTCATGTCCTGTAGGGCTTCTATCTCTACTTTTAGAGATAGAAGTTTTTGACGTATCTTTTTCTCATCAATATTCATACTCTAAGCCTAGACGAAAACAACAGAACACGTAAAACGCTATTTCGTTAGTTTATTTTCAATCTATTCAGGATCAAAGGGCTTATGACCCAGGCACCTCTTTCTATCCGTAATGTCAGCAAACGATTTGCCGAAAAGACGGCTGTCGACGATGTGTCTCTGGAGGTTAACCCCGGCGAAATTGTCGGATTTCTGGGGCCAAATGGGGCTGGTAAAACGACTACCATACGCATGGCATTGGGTCTCATTAAACCGGATGAGGGTGAAGTTGAGTTGTTTGGTGAGACCCCCGGCGCACAAGCCTTTGGTCGGCTCGCATTTTTGCCAGAAGAACGCGGGCTCTATAAAAAACAAACTGCTTCTGCCGCGATTGCGCACATGGCCCGCTTAAATGGAATGAAAGGTCGTGAGGCTTTCAAGCTTGCGGATGAGTTACTGGATCGGTACGGCCTGTCAGAAGCCAAGCGCAAGAAAAACAAAGATTTATCCAAAGGCATGGCTCAAAAAGTACAGCTTTTGGCCGCGATTGCTCACGATCCCGAATTTTATATCTTGGACGAGCCGTTCTCTGGGCTGGATCCGGTTAATCAGCAAATCCTCGAAGATATGGTTCGAGAGATCGCCGAGCGGGGCCGAACCATTCTGTTCTCTACTCATGTCATGGAACACGCAGAACGCCTATGCGATCGGATTGTCTTGATTTCCGAAAGTCGAAAAATATTTGATGGTTCGACCGAGGACGCGCTGGCACAAGCCCCTAATCGACTGGTTATCGATTCTGAAGATAGTCGCCTGGTGGATACGATCACGCCATTTTCCAAATCCGTTTCGAAAAGAGATGATGGTGCTTATTTGTCACTATTAAAGGACGGAACAGACGCCCAATCGGTTCTTGAAAAATGTGTCGCTCAAAAAATTAAGCTCACTCGTTTTACCCCTAAAAACCCGACCCTCCATGAGGCCTTCGTCGCCATGGTTGGCCATTCAAGAGGGTTTGAAGATATGGAGGGCTTGTCATGATTCTGCCAGCCATAAATATGCGACGGACCTATCTGGTCGCGCGGCGAGATTTTCTGGGATACATCAAAACCTGGGGATTTTGGATATCTTTTCTTATGCCCTTTGTTTTTGGGGTCCTCGGGTTTTTTGCATCGTCTTGGGAGTTTGATCTTGAGCCCACGCGTTATGAGGCAATTCTTGATGAAACGGGACTGCATGGACATAAGATCAGGGCGCTCCGCGACACAGAATTAAAGGCCAATGAGCGAAAAGTGTTCGAAGCCATTGATCAGGTTTCCGCTGTCACAGGGATGAAATCACAGCTTCTGGACATTTATGATAAACAAGGCTCACAGGCCGCCCTTAATTTCCTGGAAGGTGAGTTTCCACAAATCAGCAATAGAGTGAAGCTGCCAAAGCCCAGTTTTATTTTTGTAGACCCCCCGTCCAATGATTTTGAAGACCTCAAAGAATATATCAATGGGAACAAAACTTTCATGCATGAAGGTAAGCCGTCAAAACTAAGTGGCGTGCTGCGATTATACGAAGAGGATGGCAAAATCCTGGGGAACCATTGGTCGACTTTGGTAAATACTGACGGAGAACTGAGATTTTATTCGCGGTATTTCAGGGCGATTTCCGTTGAGAATTATCTGAGCTCCGGTGGTCTGACTGTTGATGGGTTGAATGACGCTCGTCAGCCAAAATTTGAGATAGAGTCCTTTAATCCCGCCAAAGAGATTAGCGGTGAAGTAACCAGTCAGGCCGTCACCAAATCTGATATGATCCCATATGTGGTTGCCGCGGTCATGACGGTCATGTTGTGGCTAACAATCTTTTCCGGATCATATATGCTGTTGACATCCATGCTTGAAGAAAAGTTGAACAAGCTTCTCGAAATGATGCTGGCATCGACGCGTTTGTCTGAGATTATTTTTGGAAAGCTGCTTGGCGTTGCCGCTCTTACTTTGACCGCCATGATTCCTTATTTTCTAATTGGCGGCGTCGGAATAGTTGCAGCGACGATCATTGGCGGTCCAGAGGTGGCAGCCGGACTTTCCAATGCATTCACTCTTAAAATGTTCATATTCTTCCCGGTCTTTCTGGTGTTGGGATATATTTTTTACGGATCATTTTTTATCGCACTTGGAACCTTGGCCAATTCCATGCAGGATGCGCAAACACTGACGACGCCGATCATGTTGATCTTGACCATGTGCGTTATGGTCGTTCCTGTGGGGCTCAATTCTCCTGAATCGCCTGTTTTACAACTCGCGACATGGTTTCCGCTCAGCGCACCATTTGCAGCGATTATGCGCTTGCCGTCTGATCCGCCCTGGTGGGAATTGATCATGTCTGCGGGTTTTGTCTTTTTGATGGCATTGGCCGTAATTTGGTTCGCTGGACGTATCTTCAGATTTGGCGTGCTTTCGGGTGCTGGTGTGAAAGGTATCTGGGTTTGGTTTAAGCGTGTGGTCCTACGTCGCAAGACAGTAGGGTGACCTTTGGCTCAATCCCCCTTATATAGTCTGTATGACCGACCCGGCTCCATCTCCATCAGATCTTGCGCGTGAGCAAATTCTTTCAGCGGTGCTGAGGCATGTTCCTTTTGATGGTTGGACCCAGTCAGCTCTGCGAAAAGCCGTCAAAGACAGCCAGCTTCCCGAAGGCGCAGAGGAGCTTTATTTTCCGGGTGGGCCACTTGAATTGATCAGTTTCTGGTCAGATGTCAGCGATGAAAAAGCCGCCAAAGCTTTGAGATCCAAAGGCCTTGGCAATATGCGTATTCGGGACAAAGTCACCGCGGGCGTTTTGGTTCGACTTGAAACAATTGGGGCGCACGAAGAAGCTCTGAGACGCGCTTTGTCGAGATTGGCCTTGCCGGACGCGATGGGGCAGGGCGCCCGTCAACTATGGGCGAGTGCGGATATGGTCTGGCGAGAAATCGGAGATACCAGCACAGACGGGAATTTTTATTCAAAACGCGCCATTTTATCGGGTGTGATAGGGTCGAGCCTTTTGTCATGGCTAAGCGACGAAACAGAGGGCAAAGAAAAAGCCCGGGCCTTTTTGGATGCCCGCATTGAAAATGTTATGCAGTTTGAAAAAGCAAAATGGTCTTTCAAACAGAAAACCGAAAACCTACCCGATCCGGCGGAAATGCTTGGCAGACTTCGATATGGCCGCCGTCGAAGACGCCGATCTCGCTAACCAACAATTCGATTAATGTGTCCCATTTTTCGACCTGGGCGCGCGGCATCTTTTCCGTAAAAATGTAGAAATAGTCCCGGCTCATTGGCCAGAGCTTCCCAGGCTTCAATTTCCTGCCCAAGCAAATTACGCATTTCTATTTTATGCTTGGGCGCGGTGCTGCCCAGTGGCCATCCGGCAATGGCACGAATGTGAAGTTCAAACTGATCCACACAGCCCGCGTCTTGCGTCCAGTGCCCAGAGTTATGAACCCTTGGTGCGATTTCATTGACGTAAAGTGTTCCGTCCGGGAGTTCAAAAAACTCAACGGCCAAAACGCCGACATAATCCAATGCATCAAGTAGCGTCATCGCGATTTCGCGGGCCCTCCCATTATCGTTCTCGGCTGGAGAGATGCTTCGGTAGAGAATGTGATTTCGGTGTTCGTTTTCAATAAGCGGATAGCTGGTAATATCCCCATTTGGATTGCGCGCAGCAACGACGGAGACTTCACGGGCAAAAGGAACGAAACTTTCTACAATTGCCGGGGCTTCACCGATTTGTTTGAACGCGTCTTTCGCTTCCGATCCGTCCCGGATGATAACCTGGCCTTTGCCATCATATCCCATTCGACGGGTTTTCAAGACAACCGGCAAGTCCATGGTTTTTAAAGTTCGCTTGAGTTCAAATTCATGCTCAACCGCGTGAAATTCAGCGACCGGTATGCCCGCATCCTGAATAAATGTTTTTTCGACCAGCCTGTCCTGAGCCACTTCGAGACATTTAATGCCTGGAAATACCGGGGCATGAATTTTTGCAGTTTTAGCCGTGACGACCGGGATGTTTTCAAATTCATACGTGACGACATCGCAGGATTTGGCAAAATCGATTATGGCTTCGCTGTCGTCATAATCGGCAAGGGTTTGCTTATGAGCAACATGACTGGCCGGGCAGTTAGGGGCTGGATCAAAAATATGGGTTTTAAACCCGAGGCGGGATGCAGCGCAGGATAACATGCGGCCAAGTTGGCCGCCGCCTAAAATACCGATAGTCGCGCCCGGTTTTAAAGATTCGGTCATGGGTCAGTCCGTTGGCGATAGTTTAACAGCGTCAGTTTGGGCCGCGCGCCACTTATCAAGAGATTTCGCAATTTTCTCGTCAGACAAAGACAGAATAGACGCAGCGAGTAGAGCTGCATTCTTAGCGCCAGAGTTTCCAATGGCCAAAGTACCGACTGGGACACCACCCGGCATTTGCGCAATCGATAAAAGGCTATCCAGCCCGGAAAGAGCCTTGCTTTGAACAGGAACGCCGAGGACGGGCAATGATGTCATTGAGGCCACCATGCCGGGCAGGTGAGCCGCGCCGCCTGCGCCTGCTATAATCACTTTAAACCCATTGGAACGAGCGGATTTGGCAAAATCGAACATACGGTCAGGGGTTCGATGCGCTGATACGACCTGGCTGATATAGCTGATATCCAGGGCGTCCAGAATTTCGGCACCATGCTGCATTGTGGGCCAATCGGAGGACGACCCCATAATTATTGCGACATCGAATTTCTTAGACATAACTTCCCCAATTAAGCGGCACGAGATACCGGGAAGCCATGAACAATAGCTTACAAATTTTCCGGGTCAAACCTAATTTTCCCAAAAAAAGCGGGAGGTTTGAAATTTCTTAAGAAGATTTTGGCAAGATGAATTATCGAAGTGGGATCGGTGGTTGGAAAATCATGAATAATTACGTCGCATCATTAAGAGAGCTGGCTGAACTTGGAAAGCAAGTTGGCGATAATGGACGGACGCCCGAGGAACTTATTCAGGAACTGGCAAAGCTAAGAAGTCAAAACAAACGCCTACGTCATCAGCTGATCGAAATGGAACATACGGCGGATATGGATCCTCTCGCGCCGGTTTATAATCGGCGCGCTTTCATTCGCGAAGTCAGTCGCGCGCAATCGGTTTTGGATCGGTATGATATTACGTCGGCTATCATCTATCTCGATTTGAATTGCTTTAAGTCGGTAAATGACCAGTTCGGTCATGCGATTGGGGATGATATTATTCGTGAAGTTGGACATGTTTTAAAGGCCAACACAAGAGAATGCGATATGGTCGCCAGATTAGGCGGCGACGAGTTTGGTGTGTTATTGTTCAAAGTCACTGATAGTCTGGCGCGGAAAAAGGCGGTGGCTCTTTGTGACCGGATCGCCGATATTCGTATTGATATCCCAAATGCGGATATCAATGTATCGGCTTCATTTGGGGTCAGCTGTTGCGATACCTCTTTGACGGCCGAGCAGTCGCTTTCCATGGCGGATAAGGATATGTACCGGAATAAGGGTAAGCCTGCCGGCTAATATTAAGCAATAATATCTGGGGTTAACTGGTTTTCCAAATAAACGATCTGATCTTTGATCGAGAGCTTTATTTTTTTCATGCGCCTGATTTTTAAGACATCAATGACGCCAGTTTGCTCCACGGCCTCAATTTCTTGGTCGATTCGACGATGTTCGGTCTTGAGCTGTTCCAAAAGGACCAGCATTTCAGCCGTTTCAGCCTCCTTTTCGGAAAGATCAGTTTCGTCGTCGCTCATTAAGTTTTTTTCTCCGATCCATAATGTCTTTTTAAGCATAAGACGAATGCATATGTATGAGCAATCGCATTCTTGCTGACAAAGACAGTAATTTATGCTAAGGTTTACAAATTGATGAGTGATATAGACGAGGAGGGATGTATGGCGGTAGCAGCGCATCTAAGAGAACTTGAACTTAAACATGCCAAGCTGGACGAGAAAATAAAATCAGAACAAAAAAGTCCGTTCCCCGATACAACCCGATTATCCTCCCTTAAAAAACGGAAACTCCATATCAAAGAACAAATTCACGCCCATCAGGTCCAATAATTACTAGTTTTTACTTGACCTGAGGCTACCGGTGCGCCGAGTTAGGCTCGGTTTATCGGGGAGATATTTGTGCCAAACAAAGTTGCTATTGTGACCGGCGGAGCCAAAGGTATTGGGTTCGCGTGTGCGCGTCGCTTGCTGGATGATGGATATAGTGTTGTTATCGCTGACATAGATGAAGAATCCGGTCGATTCGCCTTAGACAGTCTTGAGGCCCACGTCGGAAACGTTCATTTCGTGCAATGCGATGTGTCGGACAAATTATCTGTTCACAATCTGATAGCGGAAACGCTTTCCAGGTTTGAGGCGATTGACGTGCTTCTCAACAATGCTGGGATTGCGTTTCAGGGCGGAATATTAGATCTCGAACCGGAAGATTTTGATCGGGTTCTAAATGTGAATCTTAAAGGTGCGTTCTTAGTTTCCCGCGCCGTCGTCGATTATATGGTAAACGAGATTGAAAATCGTGATGATCGGTCGCGGCTGACCGAAAAACCCTATTCCATCATCAATATGTCTTCGATCAATGACCAGGTCGCGCTCCCTGACTATCTGGCGTATAATGTGTCCAAGGGCGGGTTACTCCAGATGACTAAATCCATGGCTCTTCAATTGGCGCCATATGGAATACGCGTGAACGCGGTTGGACCGGGGTCAATCAAAACGGACATGTTGGCTGACGTCGCTGGTTCGGGCAAAGCTTTCGACAAAATCCTGATGCGCACGCCTATGGGACGTCCCGGGCAACCGGATGAAATCGCCAGTATCGTTGCCTTTTTGGCCTCAGAAGACGCAAGCTATATCACAGGACAATGTATATACGCCGATGGCGGGCGCCTGGCGCTAAATTACATCATGCCTGTGAATTCGTCAGACGATTAAGAACTGGATGGTTTAAACAGGCTTTCAAGCGTCGGTTCAGGTTTTGATTCTGTGACAGGGGCTTCGGGCGCGGCGTCAACAGGTTTCAAAGACTCTCCGGGTTCAATTCCAAGTTTGGCGTCTTGTTTGGCTTTCTTTTCAGCTGCAATTTTGACGACCTCATCAAGATCCATCTGAGAACACAGCCCCAAAGACACCGGGTCCGTCGGATTGATGGTGTTCATTTTCCAGTGAGTCCGCTCCCGAATTGCGGTAATCGTAGGTTTAGTTGTTCCGATCAGTTTTGAAATCTGCGCGTCAGATACTTCGGGATGATTTCGGACCAGCCAGGCAATGGCATCAGGACGATCCTGGCGACGGGATAGGGGCGTATAACGAGGTCCCTTCTTACGGCTCTTTTTAGGTTGTACCCCTGCATTTTCAAACACAGTTGCTTTGAGCGTATAATTTTGATCAGATTCACCTTTTTCGATTTCTTCACGTGCAAGCTGACCATTTGCGATTGGGTCTGCGCCGCGAATTCCACTGGCAACGTCGCCGTCGGCAATGCCTTCGACTTCCAAGATATGCAGACCGCAAAATTCTGAAATCTGTTTAAAGGTCAGAGCTGTATTGTCGATTAACCAGACAGCAGTCGCTTTTGGCATTAAAATCTGTGTCATAAAGGCCTCCAAGCCAAACCCGTTATGGGCAAAATTCAGACATGAAAAAACCCGGCTCCGCCGGGTCATTTTTGAGGAAAATCTGGCGATTCCACTCAAATGCAAGACCTATATAGTCCGAAACGTTCAAATTGACAAGGTGAATGACACGGATTAGCCCATTTCTTACGAATCGGAGGGGAGCTGGATGACCCAATCAGAAACAGGTTTTGCTTTGGGCGAAGACCTTTACGGTGTTTCCGTGGACGAATTAAAAGAGCGTATCACACTTTTAAAGGCTGAAATCGTCCGAATAGAAGCTGAATTAACCAAGAAACAATCCGATTTGTCGGCAGCCGAACAATTTTTCAAAAAGTGAGGGCCTGTGGCCCGACCTTTGCAAGCCAAAGGCTAAGTTTTCATTGTTCATAAGCCTGGAGGGCGCTATCTCTGGGATTCGGGAGTAATTTATGATTGAGGCAGGAACTGCACGGATGACAAATGCCGTCGACACATTAAACCCGCAGGCGGAAGCCAGATTGGTTGAGTTCACCAAGTCTGAACTCTTTACCAAAACTTTCCGCGAAGGGATGGATATGGTCGAAGAGACGGCGGCTTATTTGGACGGTCCTGGGCGTGATGCTGCCAAAGGGTTATCAAAAGCGGACGCGCTCATTTATGCGTCCAACAGCATGAAACTGACGACCCGTTTAATGCAGGTTGCAAGCTGGCTTCTGGTTCAGCGGGCCTTGAAAGAAGGCGAAATGACGACCGAAGAAGCCCGCATGGATAAATACCGGATAGTGGCGGAGAAAAAGCCTGAAAATGGATTGTCTTTTTCTGAATTAGCCAAGGCGGCCGATGCCTTACCGTCAACTTTGCTTGAGCTAATCGCCAGATCAGAACAGCTCTATGAACGGATTTCCCGCCTTGATCGCAGCCTTTATGGGTCTATTGCGGCGCAGTCCGGAAACACGGTTGCGGATCAGATCAGTCGCTTGCAGGCTGAATTTAATAAATAGCTTATTATCTTGGCAGGCGAATAAGCGCTTTCAGCCCGCCCATTTCACTGTCACCTAGTGATAGCGATCCGCCGTGGCTTTGTACAATGTCGCGTGCAATGCTGAGGCCGAGACCTACACCTTCAATGTTTTGATTGCGGGCGTCGTCCAGACGTTGAAAGGGTTTAAAAACGCTTTCTCGTTTTTCACTGGGAATTCCGGGCCCGTCATCCTCAACGGCGATCTCAATGTAGTCAGAAAGTTCGGACAAGGTCACGCGGGTCTGGTTTCCGTATTTTTGAGCATTTGAAAATATATTTGTGAGCGCGCGTTTCATTGCCGTTCTTTTTATAGAAAGCGTAACCGGCCCCAAAGCGACAAGCTCTGGTTTGGGTTGGGGCAGGCCAGACAGAATTTTTTCAATCCAAGAGACGAGTGCGACGTCTTCAGAGATTTCGCCGGGCAGTCCTTGGGCGAAATCCAAATATCCGTTGAGCATATTCTCCATGTCTTTCAAATCGACTAAAGCAGCCTCATTGTCTGAGTTTTGATCCTGCATGGATAGATGGAGTCTCAGGCGCGTAAGAGGAGTTCTAAGGTCATGGCTAACCCCAGCCAGGAATGTTGTTCTTTGTTCGATCTGCCGTTTGATCCGGTTTCGCATTTTAATAAAAGAATGTCCGGCGAGGCGAACCTCAGATGCGCCCGATGGCTTGAAATCAGCCGTATCTTCGCCCCGTCCAAAGGCGTCCGCTGCGGCAGCCAGTTTTGAAATCGGTCTGGCCTGATTGCGAATGAATAAAATGCTGACCAAGGTCAATAGTAGGGTTGCGGTGACCAACCAGAAGATAAAGGCGTAACCCGTTGGCGCGAACACACGATCTCTGGCCGCGATGAAGCGTAAAACGCCTTCGTCTACTGAAACGCGAATATCAATGTGGTTGGGGTAACGCGTTGTATCAAACCAGAACTCATCCGTTAGGGCCTGTCCCAAGGCCCGCTTGAGGGTTTTATCAAGTGCTGAGAAAAACGCGTCCCGAGTCGATATAGGTAGACTGTCATTTTCTCGAAGCGCGACGGATAATTCCATTTGAGGCCGCAACATGGCATCTAATTGCTCAGCGCGCTTAAGGCTGGGAGATTGTTTATATAGATCCACCGCGACCGATACATCGGCGGCAACACTGTCGGACAGGTTTGCGGTGACTTGCGCCCAATGTGCGTTGAAAAAGAAATACATCACGGCCGTTTGCATGATCAAGACAGGCAGTATGATGATTAGCAGAGAGCGCCCAAACAGACTCTTTGGAAGATATCGGTTTATGGCCTTCAAGGGGATTGATCACCTAATAGCCGGTAACCATGGCCGCGTACGGTCAATATATAATCTGGCTCAGCTGGATTTTTTTCGATTTTTCGCCGTAATCGCGTCATTTGGACATCGACGGCGCGTTCGGACTTAGCACTGATGCGTTCCGAAAGGGCATACCGGCTGACCGGTGACCCTGCACATTTCGCCAGCAATGTCAGTAGTGATTCTTCACCTGTCGTCAGGCGAACCCGTTCGCCATCTTTTTTCAAGGTCAATCTTTCAATATCGTATTCCCAAGGGCCAAATCGAATAAGTGTGGCCGGGGCGGTCGTGCCCAGGCGACGAAAAATGGACTCAATCCTGAGCACCAGTTCTTCGGGTTCGAAAGGTTTGGCCAAATAATCGTCTGCCCCGCTTTTTAGGCCTTTGATACGAAATTCGGGTTCACCCCGGGCCGTCAATAAAATGATTGGCACATCTGATGAAGTCCGGAGAGATTCTGTCAGTGTAATGCCATCTTCGCCCGGCATCATGACGTCCAGAATTAGTAAGTCGAATCTCAATGTTTCCATCAAATTCCGAGCTTCAGTCGCATTATCAGCTATGCTGACGCGAAAGCCCTGATTGTGAAGATATTTTTTCAAAAGGGCACGAATTCTGTCATCATCGTCAACTACGAGCAAATGTATGTCGCGACGTTCTAATTTATCTGACTCAAGACCCATTTTATTCCCTAATTTTTCACGAATTCCGGTTGACTTACCATAGGCCGCGATGAGAATGCGCGCAACTTCATTGGGCGGCAAGCCTTCAATCAGATGATGAGAAACAAAATGATCGAAAAAGCATATCATGATCGCGACGGCCATATCTGGATGGACGGTGAATTTGTCGATTGGCGTGAAACTAAAGTGCACCTTCTGACCCATTCTTTGCATTATGGATCAGCTGTATTTGAGGGCGACCGAGCTTATGAAGGAGAAATCTTTCGCCTGACAGATCATAGTGCTCGCCTCGTTAAATCGGCTGAGCATATGGGGTATGAAATTCCATATTCAGTTGAACAGATTGATCAGGCCTGTCGTGAAACTCTGGCTAAATCCGGCTTGGGGGATGCATATGTCCGGCCAATCGCGTGGCGGGGCTCTGAAATGATGGGCGTAGCTTCAAAAAATAACACAATCCATCTGGCCGTAGCCGTATGGCACTGGGGAAATTATTTTTCTGATAAAATGAAAGGCATTCGCTTATCTTGGGCAGATTGGAAACGACCAGCACCGGATACTATACCCTGTAAATCCAAAGGAGCCGGTCTTTACATGATTTGTACATTGTCGAAGGACGCAGCAACGGCCAAAGGTTTCGATGACGCATTAATGGTGGATTTCAAAGGCCGCGTTGCGGAATGCACGGGCGCGCACATTTTCTTTGTGCGTGACGGAGAGCTCCACACCCCAACCAATGATATCCTTTTGGACGGGATTACCCATGATTCCGTATTGAAACTGGCTGAAAAACGCGGATTAAAGGTCTTCAAACGAGATATTTACCCTAGCGAACTGCCCCATTTTCAGGAGTGTTTTGTCGTCGGAACGGCGGCTGAGGTCACACCGGTCCGAGAAATCGCGGGCACGCATTACACGCCAGGTGAGGTGTGCGAAGCCCTGGTTTCTGACTATGATCAACTGGTGCGCGGAAAACTGTCTATTTAAGCGCGGCGCGGAAATAAAGACTGCCTGTATAGGCGGAGAGGGCCGCTGCCAGCCATAGACATCCCAGACCTGCATAATGCGTATAGGCTAGCCATTGCGGGATCAGGCTATCGATTGGAAGCCAGGTTTTGATTATTAACCAGGCGATCAAAAAGGCGATGGCCAGCATTTCAAATGCGGTTTTCCACTTGGCCAGATTTGTCGGTGGCATGGCTCGGTTTTTTAAAGCAGCATGTTCCCGTGCGCCGCTCACTAATATATCACGACCGATAATGATCAGGGCGGGGACACTGATCAGCCAGTGACCCGATGTGACGATACAAAAAGCGATTAAACAACCTGCGACCAGTAATTTGTCGGCAATCGGATCAATCATTCGCCCGAAGTCACTGGTGACGTTCCATCGCCGCGCCAGAAAACCATCCAGAAAATCTGTTATAGTCGCTAAAAGGAACAAGCCGACTAACAAGCTCCAGCGTCCGAATAGGCTCTCAGACCCGCTGTTAACGGCTAAAATTCCCGCAAAAATCGCCGGAATAGAAATTATCCGGCCAATTGTGAGGGCATTAGGTATCCAGGCAGGCCCGCCCGGCGTGGCGTTTTCAGGCATCGTTGGCTGCTGAAGATTTGCCAAACAGGATTTGAATGCCCGTATAAACTGAGAGTAGGGCAGCCAGCCATAAAAGAACCTGGCCGGTTATCCAGACATAACCCGCATTGCTGTCATAAATGCCCATGATATTTTCATCACTGGCCCGAATTGAATCGATCCAGGTTGTTAGCCAGGGGGAAGCAATCAGCAAACAGACTGAAAGCATTGTCAGAAATGTTCGAAGATTACCGAGAGACGTAACCGGCCATTCCCGCCGGATCAGGGAACGTCCTTTGACGAGCGCAACGATTACTTCTCTTCCGATCAACACCAAAGCAGGGACGCCAAAGGCCCAGCCTAGTTGGCCAGACTGATAGACGACCCACAACATGGCAGCCAGAGAACCGGTTACCAAGACTGTGTCGGCGATATCATCAAACCATCCCAAAGAGCGATCTCGAGATGTCGAAGCGCCGCCCGTCAGATCATCAAAAATATCAGTAAGAGCAGCGATTGTAAAAAGAACAGAGGCCAGGATCGCCATTTGATTAGCCGGCCAGCCGTTTAAAATAACCAGCATGACAATCGGCGTTAAAAGAAAACGTATCAGCGTCAAACCATCGGCAAATGCTCCGCCGGTTTTGACTTGTTTGTCATTCGTGGAAGTATTCATATATTGTTCCTGCGAGCTTTGCGCTCACCCCCTCTACACGTTCTAACTCATCGCGCGACGCGTTTTGTACGGCTTTAGCAGAGCCAAAATGTGCCAGTAAGGCTTTTTTCCGGCCTGGTCCGATTCCACTAATACCATCCAATGGATTAGATTTCATCTGCTTTTTACGTCGAGCGCGATGCGTCCCAATTGCAAAGCGATGAGCTTCGTCTCGTAGTCTTTGTAGGTAATAGAGAACGGGCGTCCTGGGAGGAAGGGTGAATTCGGCTCTGTCGTTCATGTGAAAAACTTCACGCCCCGCATTTCTGTCAGGACCTTTGGCAATCGCAACGAGTGTCGTCCGGTCCAATGCGCCGAGGTCCTCGAGGGTTTCGGTGACGGCAGATAATTGCCCCTTTCCGCCGTCAACCAGGACAAGATCCGGCCAGATGCAGCCGTCTTCTTTGATAAGGCGCGAGAAACGCCGTCGCATAACTTCGCGCATCATAGCGTAGTCATCGCCGGGTTGTGTTGAGGCGTCCTTAATGTTGAAGGTACGATATTCTTTTTTATTGAAACCATCGGGTCCGGCAACGATGAACGCGCCGATCGCATTCGTGCCTTGGATATGACTGTTATCATAGACTTCGATGCGTTCAGGGGGGGCTTCCAAATCGAATGTATCGGCGATTGCAGCGAGCAATTTTGTCTGGGATGCGCTTTCAGCCAACCTTCGCCCGAGCGCCGCTTCTGCGTTTTTGATTGCGCGGTTAACAAGGTCCTTTTTTTCCCCTTTTTGCGGGGCACGCACTGTAATTTTACGCCCTGATCGTTCGCCCAATGCTGTTTCCAAAAGGGATTTACTTGGGAGCCTATGACTAACAAAAATCTGCTTCGGAATTGGTTTGTTGGTATAAAACTGCGCAATAAAGGCGTCCAACACATCGACTGGATCATCATCTTTGCTGTGTCGGGGGTAGTAAGCGCTATTTCCCCAATTTTGACCGGCGCGATAGAAAAAAACCTGTATGCAGGTTTGCCCTCCGCCGGAAAACATGCCGATTACATCGCCTTCCTTAAAGGTAAGTGGCGTTATTCCGCCTGACAAGCCGCCGACCTGTGACAGGGCATGCAGGCGGTCGCGGATTTCGGCCGCTTTCTCAAATCGAAGTTCCTTGGAGGCTGTCTTCATTTGATCTTGCAAGCGTGTGCGCAGCTCACTTGATTTGCCATTGAGGAAGTCTTCGGCATCATTGATTAGACCGTCATAATCTTCCTGAGAAATCTCTCCGGTGCAGGGCGCCGCACAGCGTTTGATCTGATGGAGCATGCAGGGACGGGTGCGGGCATCAAAAATACTGTCCGAGCAATTGCGCAGGCGAAACGTCCGTTGCAAAGTATCGAGTGTCCGATTGACCGCATGGGCTGAGGCAAACGGCCCGTAATAACTGCCTTTAATTTTACGTGCCCCGCGATGCTTGGTGATTTGCGCCGCCGGGTGATCTTTCCGTACGAGAATATAGGGAAAACTCTTATCGTCGCGAAGGAGGATATTATATCTCGGTTTGAGCTTTTTAATCAGGCTCGCTTCCAGCAAGAGCGCTTCAGTTTCACTTTCTGTGATGACAAATTCCATACGGTGGGTGGCGCGGATCATGCGCTGAAGACGAACAGGATGGCGTTTATAGCTGGTATAGGCGGTGACCCGCTTTTTCAGGTTTTTGGCTTTGCCGACATAAAGCACTTGTTCGTGCTCATCATACATGCGGTAGACACCGGGTTTGCCAGGCAGGCGCGAAACTTCATCGGCAATGAGGGTCGGGCCATAGATTTTCGCATCAGATTCCATCTTTGCGAACTTAGGTTAATTCAGAACGGGTACAAGGCCCAAGCTTAAGAGAGATGTTGTCCGCCGTCGATTGCAAGCATTTGGCCGGTCACGGATTGGGCAGTTAGCAGATATCTAACGCCGTCTAAAATCGTTTCCGGCGGCGATCCGGCACCGAGCAAGGTTGAACCTGCCTCGGCCTCAAATTCAGCTGTGGTCTGCATATGGTTTTTCAATGTCGGGCCGGGGCCGATACCATTTACGCGAATTTGAGGCGCGAAAGATTGTGCCATTGTTTTCGTCGCCCAATATAAGGCTGATTTAGACATCGAATATGTAAAATAAGACGGGGCGGGTTTAAGTACGCGCTGGTCAATCATGTTAATGACTGCACCGACTTCATTTTCCTGGAGTTGAGCCGCAAAATGCTGGGTTAAAACCAAGGGGGCATTCAGATTGATGTTTAAATGATGGTCCAGCAATGCCGGGGTGAAATCCGTTGCCAGGTCAGCGTTAAAAACAGATGCATTATTGATAAGAGCGGTAAGCGGACGGCCCAATTCAAGCCGGGCCTTATCAATTAGGGAATTCAGTTCGAAGGGCACATTGAGATTCGCTTGAACAGAAATGGCTGTGCCGCCAGATTTCTTTATAGCCTCTAAGACAGATTGGGCGTTATCCCGAGAACGATTATAATGGACAATAACCGCCCAGCCGTCAGACGCCAACCCTTCGGCAATCACCCGACCAATCCGGGTTGCGGCGCCAGTTATTAATACGGCGCGGTTCATGAACGCCTGATACGGGCGCGTTCCCCACAAGATGGGCGCCGGACTTCGACGCAGGCGAGGCCGGGCAGGCGGGGTTCCAGTTTTTCAAATATCCAGGCTGCAATCTGTTCTAACGCAGGCTGTTCCAGGCCCGGAATTTCATTGAGGACCGCATGATCAAGAGGCGCAACAACTTCTTTGACGATTTGATCGATTTTCCAAAGATCGCGAATCCAGCCTTTATCTTCTTGGGCTTTGCCTTCTATGCGGACGGTTCCAGCAAATGAATGGCCATGGATTTTCTGAAATAGGTCATTCGCGCCCTCATGATCGAAATAATGAGCGGCTTCGAACTGGAAATCCTTTTCGATTTCAAATGTCAGGTCAGGCTGGGCCATAGCTGACTACATAACACCCCGAACGAGCGCTGCCAAATATAGAGCATAACCGACCAGGAAAACAGCGCCCGTGCGGCGCCCAATGGGTTGGCGTGAGAAAATATACACCAGCAATGCTATGATCGCGGCCAGCATCACCCAGATGTCAAAAACAAAGAGTTGACGTTCGACGACGACAGGGCCCGCCAAGGCGGCGGCGCCACCGACGGCGAATAGATTGAATACATTTGATCCCAGGACATTGCCAATCGCGACTTCAGCATGCCCTCTATAAGCCGCCACGACAACCGTTGCGACTTCGGGTAGCGAGGTCCCGATAGCAACTATCGTCAAGCCGATTATCGTCTCACTGATGCCAAAATGGGAGGCGATTTTGACCGCGTGTTCGACGATCAAATGCCCGCCGAAGATCAAGCCAACTATGCCAAGAACGACATATGTCGCGGATAACCAGGTTGAGGTTGGTAGGCCGTCTTTGCCTTCGTCGAGCTCCGTCATTTCAGCCAGGATCGGGTCTTCAGCCCCGATTTTTGCCAGACGAAACATCCAGACCAGGTAAATCAGAATGCCGCCAAACAGGATGGCACCCTGCCAGATTTGTAAGGGGTTTTGAATGAAGGCGAGGAGGATGAATAGAACTGTTGCAATTACGCAAACAATCGCATTGCGGGCAACCCCCGGCATATTGGTTGGAATGGCCATGATTAAGGCCGGGGCCCCTAAAGCCAGCAAGACATTGGCGATATTGGAACCGACAATATTGCCTGAGGCGAGCTCGCTCGCGCCGTTTAGAACCGATTGTACGGCCACAACGAGTTCAGGCGCAGATGTCCCAAATGCAACAATGGTCAGGCCAACGATGAGCGCGGGCACGCCCCAATGACGTGCAAGCGCCGCCGCGCCGCGTACCATCCAGTCGCCGGCCCAAATAAGGATCACAATCCCCACTAAAAGTAGGAGAAAACTCAGTCCAATGCCCATAAGAGATTAGGTCCTAATCGAACCGCTTATATTCCAGCAGGTTCATGCCGCCGAATAAAATAATGATCATGAAAAATGCAGCCATGGCCGGATTCATTGAAAACAGGCCAAAAATGCTAAGGCCGGATTGAATAAGACCCATCATAGGGACCTCCAGGTTTATATTTTAACAAGAGTCGATTTGCGGCGCTCTATAGCCCGCTTCCCTTAAAAGGCCAAGCTCTGTTATAGTGTCTGTGACAATAATAACATGAACAGAGGCAGTATGGCGAAAGTTTTGGGATTGGGCGGCGTATTTTTCAAATGCAAAGATGTGGAGTCTTACCGAGCCTGGTGGTCGGATTTTATGGGCGTCGACATTATGGATTGGGGCGCAATGCAGTGGGAGGCCGATGGGAAAAGCTTTACGATGATGAGCCCGTTTTCTGACGACTCAACCTATTTGGATCCGTCCGAACATCGATTTATGATCAATTTGCGGGTTGATGACGTCCGAACTTTGATTGAAATGGCCAAAAAAGGGAAGGCAACTGTAATTGGTGACGTGGAAGAGACCGAATATGGTATTTTTGGCTGGTTTATTGATCCCGAAGGTATCAAGATAGAATTATGGCAGGAAGTCTAAGCTTTCTGCAAAATTGAGGAGATATAAATGTTTGGAGTAGTTCCATTTGTGAAAATGGCCGGGCGTAGCTTAGGCAAAATATTTAAAGGTCGTGAAGCCAAAGAGCGTCTTGAAAAAGAAGTCGATGATATGGGTCTTGAAAAAGACGGTATTCAAATTGACGTTGATGACGAGGGTAAGGTTAAGGTTTCCGGCAAGGCCGCAACCCAGGAAATGAAAGAAAAAATCATCTTGGCTGTTGGTAATGTTGAAGGTGTTGGCGAAGTCGAAGACGGTATTGAAACCGATGATGATGGCAATGCGTCGGCTTTCCATACAGTTGTTTCAGGCGATACGCTCTGGGCGATTTCTAAAAAATATTACGGAAAAGGATCCCGTTATCAGGAAATCTTTGAGGCCAACCGCCCAATGTTAAAGCATCCTGACAAAATTTATGTGGGTCAGGTTTTGCGGATTCCGTCTGACAATACTGAAATGGCTTAAAAGCCGATTTCACTAAACAACAAAACCCCGTCCTAGCGGCGGGGTTTTCGCTTTTAAAACTAGACAGGCGCGGGGTCATTACGAGAGAGAGAATATAATGACACCCGCCCTGCTGCGTGTTCTGTGGGCCGGGGAAATTTTCATCAGCCACCCTTGGGGGGTTAGGGACGTCACAGAGGGGACGCACGCAAGGACCTTTATACAGATTGCAATTGAACCCAAGCTGAATAGGGCGGTTAGAATTCATTTATCTAAGTGAAATCTTGGTAAGAATCGCCTGCGATAAGCGATTCGCGGCAATTCCTTTCTGGCCGTCGTTAAATCACCGCGCCAATCTAATTCATAAAAAAAGTTATGAAGTGTTGCAATTTTGCATATGCAAAAAATTTAGTAAAATCAATGCGATAGGGCGTCGAAATATTTTACAACAATTTAATGACGCAATTGTCATTAAAACGTCACAAAACTTATATTCAACTGTAACTGTTCGGGCGCAGGTGACGCCCACTTTCTTTAAATTCATTGAGGGCATCATGAAAAATACAATACGCACTTCTTTGCTTTCCAGCGTTTTCGCAACAGGTACGCTGGCCATGACTATGGCGCTAAGCGCAACCGCTGTTGCTCAGGTCACGACGTCTGATATTGTCGGTATGGTTTCGACAGATTCAGGCGCGACGGTCAGCGGTGCAACTGTAACAGTTGTAAACACAGCGACCGGACTGAGCCGAGCAACAACAACGGATTCAGGCGGAAATTTTACCGTAAGAAACCTTCCGATTTCGGGACTTTATGATGTCTCAGTTACGAGTAGTGGATTTCAAGGTGAGCGCGTTGAGGGGCTGGCACTGTCTTTAGGTGGAACTTCGGATTTGAATTTCGTTCTGGGTAGCGGCGCTGAAACTGACGAAATCATTGTAGTCGCGCAGCGTCAGGTATTGGCAGATGTTGCAGTTGGGCCGTCAGCTAGCTTTGGATTAACGGAGTTGGAAGATGCGCCTACGATTAACAGAAATATTGCGGATGTTATCCGGTTAGACCCACGGGTTTATATTGACGAAAGTCGCGGCGACATAAATTCAGTGCAATGCGTGGGTCAAAGCTCCCGTTTTAACTCAATTACATTGGACGGGGTTGCCGTAAATGACTCTTTTGGATTGAACTCAAATGGATATCCAACTGAGCGTATGCCATTCCCGTATGACGCGCTGGAGCAGGTATCAGTAGAGATTGCACCATTTGACGTAAAATACGGTGGATTCACGGCCTGCGCGATCAACTCGGTAACCAAATCTGGAACTAACGAGTTTCATGGTGGTGCTTTTATTGATTATACAAATGATAGCCTTAGAGGCAGTAAGGTCGATGGTCTTACAACCAGTTTTGACACGAGTGATTTTGATGAAATTCGCTATGGTATAAATATTGGCGGTCCAATCATTAAAGACAAACTATTCTTCCATGCAGCTTACGAAAAGTTAGAGGGAGCCAATACCTTTTCTACCCAAGCTGTCGGCAATGGGCCCTTTCAAGTCTCTCAGGCGGAGCTTGATGAAATCGCCCAAATCGCACGAAACGTATACGGGTACGAGCCTGGCACAATTCCAAACAGTTTTGACAATGAAGACGAAAAGATATTGTTGAAACTTGATTGGAATATAAACGACAATCATCGTGCATCATTTACCTACGATTATAATGACGGATTTAATATCGTTCGTTCTGATGGTGATAGTAATGAAATCGAGTTTTCCAATCACCTTTATGAACGTGGAGCAAAGCTGGAATCTTACGTAGGAGCTCTTTACTCTGATTGGACGGAAAACTTCTCAACAGAATTACGTGTCGGATATCTTGAGCTTGACAATCGCCAGATTTCTCTTGGCGGTAATGATTTTGGCGAAATTCAAATCGATACGGGTGATGTCACAGTTTATCTCGGTGGAGATGACAGTCGTCAGTCAAACGATTTAAATTATGACCTCCTCGATTTATCATTACGTGCAGATTATGATATGGGTAACCACACATTCTCAGGTGGTATTGAGCGAAAAGATCTCAGCCTGTTTAATTTGTTCATTCAACATACTGAAACAGAAATCAGATTTGACGAACTTCGTAATGTTAATGCAACCGCTATCGAAAACTTCAGAAATGGGTTGGCACGCGAAGTCTATTATAACAATGCACCCTCACATAATCCAAATGATGCGGCCGCCAACTGGAGCTACGCGATCAACACGGTTTATGGGCAAGACGAATGGCAAATCAAAGACGATTTGAGCATTATTGCTGGTCTTCGTTATGATTGGTATGAATCAAGTGATTTCCCAACTGAAAACCCCGGATTTGTCGCAGATTACGGGTTCTCAAATGCTCAGAACTTTGACGGTGTGGGGCTTTTGCAGCCTCGCCTTGGATTTTCTTGGGACGCAACGGATGAGTTAAAAATTCGAGGTGGTGTCGGTCGATATTCTGGCGGAAACCCGAATGTCTGGTTGTCAAATAACTATTCTGCCAACAACATTACTCAAGTCGGTGACAGATTGCGCGATCGGAATGATGGTTTGGATTTGTTCTCATTTGCCTATACAGGGGCAGAGAGTGGAGTTCCGAATGCACCTGGATACGCTATTCCGCAGCAAATGTATGATAGTGTTTCTTCAGGCCAAGGTCGAAATTTTGAAATCAACTATTTAGACCCTGAGTTCAAAATTCCATCTGACTGGAAGTTCGCAATTGGTGGCGAATGGCGGCCCGACTTCAACACGGGCGAGTCCCTATTTGGTGGCCAATGGTTATTCCAAGGTGATTTAATGTGGTCACATGGTGAAAATACGGCGATCATCAAACGCGGAGACCTGGAGTTAGCCGGGACAAGAACGACAACAATCTTGATTGATCCAGTGACTGGCCAGGAAGACCCTAATGGTCAGCCTGTTACATTCACTGTGCCGGATTATGACAGCCCGCTAATGGATAGCTTCACGCTCACCAATAGTGATTTGTCAAACCGTTCATTTGTGGCTTCGATTGGGGCTTCGAAAAAGTGGGATTCTGGCTGGGGATTAACTATGGGTTACGCATATTCGGATGCGAAAGACGTTCAGCCTATGACTAGTTCAGTAGCGTTTTCGAACTATAATAGTCGCGCTTTCTTAGACCCGCAGGAAGAAGTTCTTTCGACGTCGAACTACAATATTAAGCATCGTTTCACCACATCGGTTTCTTACAAGAAGGATTTTTGGAAGGACTACGATACACGGTTCTTCGCATTCTTGCAGCATAGTTCAGGCCGTCCTTACAGCCGGACCTATGACAATGACATTGCAAATGATTTATATCGTTTCACACCGTTCCTAGGTGGAGATTCAATTCTTGTACAAGGGACATCTAGAAATGAGTTTACTGGACCAAGCTGGACAAAAATTGACCTGAAAATTTCTCAGGAAATCCCTGGTCTTCGAGCAGATGACCGCGCGAAAGTTTTTGTAACTATCGATAACCTGACCAACTTGTTAAATGACGAGTGGGGCGTTTTGAGAAATCCAAGCTTCCCAAGAACATTGGCACCAGGTCAACCGTTTGAGATTATCGAAGACGCTTCCGCTTATGAAATCCGTTTCGGTGCGTCTTACGATTTCTAAGTTGGAATTTTAACTAGCAAAAATTAAGGCGGGCTTTGGCCCGCCTTTTTTGTTGGGATCGATTTACTGTGTTGCGACTGTGGCTTCCGCTTCAGCAGGCTCTTCTTCCGCTTTGCTATCCCATTTGTAAATCCGGTTGATCGGGCAGCGGTCTGGCCCTATGCCAGTTGAATTTCCAAATGCACTGTCCGAGACGATAAGATAATCTGTGCGGGTCAAACAGCTAAGATGTGTATCAATACCGATCCGCTGAGCATATTTCAGGTCGCGGCAACTCCCCATAACCTCGACAATATATTCATCGGAAACGCCTTTTTTCAAAACGACAGTGTCACGCGTGGCGTCCGTAAATCCATCAATCGTACTGGAAAAGCATACCTTTGATATTTCTTCGCCAAGTCTTGGATCATCGGCAAAAGCCGCGATACCGCGCGGCTGATTACTGTCGCCTTCCATGCTTGCGCAGGCTGCAATAATCGCGGCGCCGCACAAAGCGGTCATTTTTGTTAGAGTTGTCATCCCGTCCTCCTTTGGATCAATACACCGATGTCGGGGAAAGGCGTATTGTGTTAAATCCGCGAGCCAGCGTTTGATCGCTGCTTGTAAAGAATACTCGGTCGCGGTCGTCGAGTATTTCAGCTTTTATGATTGGATCCGGCCGTCCGGTTTCAAATAATATAGCGGGTGTATTGGCGTCAAACCGAATATAGCCGGATCGTCCGTCCAATTGTATGACGTCTTTGGCGATGACCCTATCCTGACTTGGAGTTCCGTAGTCGCGCATTATGGTGATCTCGAGGCGAGAGCCAGACGGAAGGCCTTTAAAAGCATCAAATTGCGCTTCGCCTTCCACACGGTTATTCCTTGTTGCCGGATGGCCAGTGACGACACTTGTACCGGAATAGGGCGAGAGCATCAGTTTATAATTCGAACCCGCGCCGCGGTAACTGGTCGGGGTCGCCGATTCCATGACCCGGCGTCCAGCCCAGTCTTCGATATAGGCCCGTAGGTTTACAGGTGCATTTGATCCGCCGGACCTCACATGGTCGAGCTCAAAGGCAAAGGGCGGAGATTTCTGATCAATATCGATCCGGGTTTGGCCTAGTACTGTCTGCGCGCCTGGCCCGCCAGCGAGTCCATCTTCTACCAGTTCAACTACTAGGGTGCCGCCTCTGAAAAGCTGGTTGTTCTGACTAGCAATATTGACATCACCGCGCACGGTTTCAACCGTGCCAGAAATGGGCGGCGGCGGATTTGATCCCGCAAGGCCACTCGCGATCAATTCAAGTGCAGCCGGTTGGCGACCCCGGTAATAGGCATCTTGCCGGCTGATCATCACGGTCTGATCATTGGCGTCGATGATCTCGGCGCTCAGCCGGGCCTCGGGAATATCACGGGTAATTGTGTCCGGTGCTGCGACCACCAGGTTCATTTGATTGCCAAGGCCGTTGAGCAAAATTCGGGTTTGTCCCAAAAGGCGTGGTCGGCTTTCGCGCACATTGGGCACCGGTGGCGCATAGGCTGAGACGATCAGAATGTGGTCATCAAGATTACGCTGTGTGCTGATATCAATTTCGACAGGGATATTTTCAATCGTGCCAAAGCCCGGATACTGGCCTCCCGGATAGGGGTAAGTGTTCCCGCTGCGTTTGCCAAAAATATCGTCCAAAATATCGTCAATCTGGGCCGTCGCTGGCGATGTCAATAATCCGACGGCCCCAAAGAACATGATCAAAAATCGCATAGTAATCTCCCGATTTTACCGGAGACTATAGCATAGGAATTGAGCGATCGCTGAATGCGATGTTTATGTTCTATTCAGCTTTCCAAACAGGGTGCTTGACCATAATGGCTTTGAACAAATCCGAATTGATGTGTCGTTCAAGCCAGCCATGGGTGGCCGGGTAGGGAGCACTATCCCACCACGTGCGGTCCGTATTCGCGAATTGGCGCATAAATGGAAAAATAGCTATATCGGCCAGGCTTTGCTTGCTCCCAAGAAGATATTTCCCCTTTTGCAGGCGGTCTTCATAAGACCGAATATAGGTCTCGGCTT
Organism: Hellea sp.; assembly: GCA_020629135.1. GTDB lineage: Bacteria > Pseudomonadota > Alphaproteobacteria > Caulobacterales > Maricaulaceae > JACOMS01. The sequence goes on along the minus strand of JAHDDX010000002.1, from coordinate 36,699 downwards.
GTTCACGGTGGCCTAAATCCACATCGCCGCGTTTGGCGTCGTCTTTATAACGACTCGCATATTTGTAGCGGTCGAGATGAGTTTTGAACTTGTGGTCGTTTATGTGGATCAGATGTTCCATCTCAGCATCATCACCATCCATCCAACCCATAGGGTCATTGTGCTCCAAAGTATATGCCATCAGATTAAGGCTTTCATCGATCACTGTGCCGTCCCCAAGGATGAAAACCGGGACCGTCCCTTTGGGTGAGGCGTCGAGCATGTCCTTTGGCTTATCGCGCAAAAGGACTTCGCGGTGTTCATAGTCGAGCCCGCTGACATGCAGCGCCATCCGCCCGCGCATGGCATAGGGACATCGTCGAAAGGAATATAAAATCGAATTTGGCATTTCAATATGAATAGATCGTAACAAAGTTTAACTTACCTACTATTGCAAAATGTGCAATGGATTACAGATGTAGTCAAAATGAGGATCACATGCGCTCCATTTACCATATTGCAATAGCATTGACGTTCCTTTTATCGGCTTGTCAGGACAACATGTTGAAAGATAGCAAGCCTCGGTCATCTCAGATATCGATCGAGATCGAGCCGCTCTCAGGAGAAAAATGGTCGGTTAAAATTCAATCTCCAGAACCGGTTGAGGCTCTGGGATTTTTGCGAAATACCGGAAGTCATAGACCTGAGCAGTGGGCATTTTCAAATGAAGATTTAGACTTAAAGCGGCGGAATAATGTTGATGTTATTTATTCTAAATCTGGAAAAAAGATACAAAGTGTTGAGGCCTTAGTTTCACCGTTTCGAGGCCCTATTTCCAAAGAATATTTATTGTTCGGCGCATTTTCTAATGGCGCTGAGCGAGTCTATATGGGGCAATTTCGGGTTCATCCAACCGATTTGGACGGAACTTTTGAACCTTCAGAACGTATAAGTGAAATACAGGTAACTCCTGGGCATTTTAAAACCATTTTCGCCGATGGTAAATGGCGCGATAAACGCTACACTATGACCGGAACAACAGACGAGACGGATACATATGCCGTTTTCGGAAATGTCCCGGTAAGTGAATTTAGTGGCGGGTCGCTAATTGTCGATCCCGGGCTTCCGGATGAGCTAAGATCCAAAATTACCGATGTAATGACCCTCTCAGCCGCTTATTTTAATGCCAAACTCGGCGCAGCGGATGGTCCAAACAGACTGACTTTAATTTCATTCATGCCGGATGAACAAATGCAAGGGACATCGATAGAAGGCGGCGTATTATCTAATCAGATTCATTTCCACTTGACGGGCTCTGGCTGGGACAAAGCGGATGGGACCCTGGGGCTGGAGCTAGCTTGGGTTGCGGCGCATGAAGTTGCGCATGTGTGGAACGCCTTCGGAGCGGCAAAACCGGATTATTTCACTATCAGACCTGAAGACGAAAGTTCTGATATTATGGATGCTCAATGGTTACATGAAGGTGGGGCTGATATGTTGACCTACAAAGCGGTCTTGAAGAATGATCTTGCGACGCCCGAATTTTTGAACCAAAAAACCAGTGGTTTTTATCGGCAATGTGGTGCAGCTCTTGGTCGTGGTCCTTTAAATCTGGCCGCCAAAGAAGGTCGTTTTCGGGATTATTATGACTGTGGATTTGTCATTGGATTGTTAACCGATCTCGCATGTAGACCCGACGAGCTCGACTATATAGACATTTGGAAATCGATGATAAGTTCCAGTCAAGACGGATTATATGGTCAAGATCTTTACCTGGAATCTTTAGGCCAATGTTCCGGGGGAATGAAAGCGCGAGATACAATAAATGAAATGACCTTGGGATTGGTAGAACAACCGGAATTGTTTTTGCAAAAAGCATTTGCCGAGCAGGGGGTCGCAGTAACGATCGCGGCCGATAACATTGAATTTGACCCGCCTATTTAAACGCGCCTCGCAAATCTCTTTTGGAGACGATAGTCTCTTTGTTTTCGGTGCCGGCGACCGTTTTCTGAAACACACCTTTGGCGGGTTCTTCAATTTTAACATGCCTGGGAAAATCGATATCCAGTTCCAGCAATAAATTCGCGATTAGAAAGTCGAGCAAAGCGGCTTCATAATGTTTGTCAATTACGATTACATCCTTGCTGGCCTTGGCCCATTTCACTTTGGCTGAACCATCCCGTCGTAATTTAAGCCGAACCTGATAAGCGCCTTGACCGGTTCTACGGCGGTGAAAAAACATTGTGTGTTTTTTAAAATAGATGAACCACTTGTCTTCTTTGGCTTTTGGAACAAGGCCACGTTTAAGTGTTCGAACCTCAGACGGATCAAACTCATCCGCATAGGGGATTTTTTTCAAATTTTTGAATTTTTTCCGGTCCCAGCTGTCCTGATTTGCGCCGCGCATAACGATCTATCCGTCCCGGCCAATATGGGCTTCACCCCGTTGCTTGGCCAGTTCGATTTGTTTCTGGCGTTCAGCGAAACGGGCGCGTTGGTCTTCGCTCATGCGGTTGTGACAGCGCGGACAGGAGACGCCTTTGACATAAAGTGGGTGTTCTTTGTCATCTTCAGTAATCGGATAACGGCAGGCAAAGCACTGATCATAATCACTTTCGCTTAGGCCGTGTCCTACAGCGACGCGCTGATCAAAGACGAAACAATCGCCTTCCCAAAGGCTTTCGTCTTCGGGTTGGGTTTCCAGATATTTCAAGATACCGCCTTTCAGATGAAAGACCTCATCATAGCCTTGCTGTTTCATGAAAGAGCTGGCTTTTTCACACCTAATGCCGCCGGTGCAAAACATAGCGACTTTGGGTTTTTTTAGCTGGTCCTGATTGTCAGCGACCCATTGCGGGAATTCGCGAAAAGTTTCGGTATTGGGATTAATGGCCCCCTTAAATGTGCCAATCTCAACTTCATAGTCATTACGGGTGTCGATTAAAACCACATCAGGGTCCGAGATCAGTTCGTTCCAATCCGCCGGGGCGACATAAGTGCCAACAATGTCATTGGGGTCAACGCCGTCCACGCCCATGGTGACGATTTCTTTTTTCAACCGAACCTTCATTCGGTAAAACGGCATCTCGGTCGCGCGGCTTTCTTTATGCTCCAATTGGGTCAGTCTTGGGTCTGCGCGCAGAAAACCCAGCATATCTGCGATGGCTTGATCCGTGCCTGCTACCGTGCCGTTAATCCCTTCGCGGGCAAGCAGAATTGTCCCCTTAATTCCGTACATATTGCACAGATCCAAAAGTGGTGCTTTCAGTTCTTCAAAGTCGTTCAGGCGGGTAAAATGGTACAGCGCCGCTACACAATAAGTCATGGCGCGCGCTTTACGCCTGACAGTGAAAAAGGTCAATCAACTAGGTAGTCAGAAACCGTATTTAGTTGGTTTTAGCTATTATTTTGAACGTTCTTCTCGGCGAGTTTTTCGGCGTCTTTGTCTCTAAAATGACGTCGAATAATCCATTGAAATCCAAACAGGAGCGGCAGGTATACAATAGCTGAAAGCAAAGTTGTCACGAGCGCTTCACTTATTCCGCCAGCCATTAATTGTGGATCGCCTGCGCCGTAAATATGGAGGGCTTGAACCGTCTTAACTATACCCGTGGCGGCTGGTAAAAGCATGGCAAATACCGCGGCTACAATAAAGGCCCAAACGGGCCTTCTTCGCCAAAACCCGACAATCAAAAATGGGATTATGAGTGGAATGAAAAAGAACAAGATCATCAAAGCCATGATCGAGCCTTAACATTAAAGTCTAGATTGGGCGAGTCCGGGCTAAAAATTTTATGTTTTTTCCAAGCCAAATTCCGGTGACAGGATTTTTTGATAATCATCCAGGTTTTCAATAAAGCGGATTAAACCGTCAGGAAGATTGTGGGAGCGCAGATAACGTCCCATCGTATCCGAGATGATTTTCGGATCATCGCAAGTCCGGGCGAGCATACGCAGGTCGCGAATGCCGCGTCCACTCTCAAGCTCACTTTCCAGTTTTTTAACGGAATTGGACAGAGACCACATCGTCAACGGTCCGGGCTTCTTACCATCCGCATAGCTCAGGGCAACTTTGCGCAGGTTTTTAATCACGCCGCGCGTGTCTTTTTCAATGGCGCTGACGGCTTTTTCTGTGCGGGGCTGTATCCATTCAGCGGTGCAGACTTTGGCCGGATCCGGCGTTGTCGCACAAGCGCTCAGGATCAGAGTGGCAACTGGAATAAGACATAATTTTTTCATAAGAGCGTTCTACGCCAACAGTCCGATTTGGCAAGCGGGCAGGGCAGTTATGGCCGGCGAACCGGCCATGCTGGATTTAAAATATTTCGCTCAAGGCCCGAACGTCTGCCAAAGACTGGTCCCGCAGAAGTTTTCCATTTTCCCAAACAGTTTCAAGCAGGTCCTGAACCGTGTCTGGTATGCTATCCCGTCGCACATTTTCAAAGCCAGATTCGGTTTTGATCAAGGCTTGAATGCCGCGCTTGGAGATTTTGCCTTTATCGGTGATCGGGTCTTTGAACACATCATGCCAGACCGGATCACCCGCGCGTTTGGTGGCATTGGCCTTCATCGCCCATTTCATGGTGTCGCGATCAACCCCTTTTTGTAAGAGCGCGCCGCCCATTCCGAATGCGATGTTTTCCGCGGACCAGCCCTTGTCTTTCAAGGCTTGCAAAATATCGCGAATACTGTCCGGGTTGACCCCGTCGCCCTGGATGACGCGAACACAGCTGGGCAGAACATTGTAACCTTTGGCATTGGTTTCAAATCCAAAGGCCTCGCCCAGAATCTCAACGACTTCAACCGGCACAATGCGCGGATCGCCACTATCAGGGCGAACCACAAGCGTTCCGCCCATGGCCTCAACCCGCTCCTTGAGGTGGACGCCCCAATAGTCGCGCGTGGCTTTGTAGATGTCATAGCTGTCGGACACAACCGCCACGAGTTTATCTTTGCCGCCGAATTGTTCGATCATATTGGCAAAGGCGTCGATCTCTCGGTCTTTGCCCCAGCTGGTTATGGTGCTGTGCTCAGCCGCCGGGATTGAAAAGGCCGGCATGGCCTCGTCGTAATAGGCGCGGGCATAACCGATCGCACCGACAGTATCAGAGCCCATGAAATTGACCATATGGGCGAGCCCGCCAAGCGCCGCACTCTCGGCGCTGGACACGCCGCGGGCGCCGAAATCATGAAGCTTAAACGGCAATTCGGCCTCAGGATTTTCGCAAGTCTCATTCAGATATCCGCGAATAATCTGTTTGACCGTCCAGGACAAGGTCGCCACTGTGCTCGGATACCAGACCGCGCGAAGCAAAGCGGTTTCCAAAAATGAGGTCAGCCAAGGGACCTTCGGGTCGGTATTGATTATCTGCACAATCGCATTTTTGACGGACAGAACGGTGCCTTCTTTGACCGCTTTGATTTGCAGCGGCAGGAAACCATCATGTTCTTTGAGGATATATTCCCAGCCCGCCCGGTTAAACGGAACACCATGAGCCGCCCAAAGTTCGGCTGCATAGTCGATCTCGTCCTGGGTGATCGGTCGGGAGAGATAACGCTTCAGGTAAACCTGCAAACCAAACATGACATGGTTTTCAAATTTGCCGCCACGGCTCTCAATATAGCTGCTGACATATTCAGTGCCCGGCGGGTATTGCAGGAAGTGAGAGCCTTTATAGCTGTCGACATCCAGCAAAATGGAATGGTCTGAGGGGTTAAATTTATAGGTCATTCTTCAATCTCCTTGAAGGTTGGGCCGGACAGACTCCCTGTCCGGCGGGTGGATCAACTCACGCCGTCGAGCATTTTGTTGATGATAAAATAATGGTCTTCAAAACAGTCCCGCGGGTCGAGTTCCCCGAGCGGCACCCAAAGCGCTTCGGCCGCATCATCGCCGCCAATCACCTCCATCAAAGATTTGGCGGGTGGCAATCGGAACAGGAAGGCATGGGTCAGAGTATATCCCCGGACAGAACGTTTCGGGTCATCAAAAACTCCTTGTCCGGCCATAAATCCTTTGAGCTTCCCCATGGGAAACGGGCCGTGCTTATCCGCGAGCCGGGTTTCTTCGCGCAGTTCGCGGATCGCACTTTCAAGCAGGGTCTCATTGTGATCAACAAAACCGCCGGGCAAGGCCAGTAAGCCCTTGCCGGGTTGACCACCGCGCCGGATCATCAAAACATGACCGCTCTGCACGACGACATTGTCAACGGTGACAAAAGTCGGCGGAAAGGGCGCGCTTGACCAGGAGGCCTTGTAATCCACGGCCCAACGCGCTTCGGCGCAAATCCGGCGAAAGGCTTCGCCCATCATATAGTCTTTGAGATAGGCGCTGATTTCTTTGGGGATAATATCATGCGGAATGGTCGGCGCGCCTTTGAAATAGGCGGCCCGAATATCGGTTGCATTAAATACGCCGACTTCGTGGGGGACGTTCACAGAATTCCATTGCGGGAACAATTTCAAATAATAAGAAGTGTTGTCTTTGCTGTGCCCGATCAGGCCAATTTTGGCCGGATTGTATCTGTCAAAGCCAAGCTCAGCGACGGTTTCCATGACGGTCTTCTGGACGTTTGAGGTCCAGGCTTCGTCATTATAAAGCGTATCATCAAGCGGACGGACAATCAGCCGATCAGTCCCGGTCTCATAGGGATAGACTTTTCGGATCATGTCCCGGCGCTCTTCAAACGACCAGGGATTTCTCAGGCAGGGGGAGCGATTAGCAGACCCCGCCAAGACAATAACATGCTCAGCCTGTTCAAGGGCTGCGTCGACAACAAATTTGTGACCAATGTGAAAGGGCTGGAACCGCCCGATAAAAACCAGAACATCCTGTTTCATATTCTCCTCCGTCTCCCGGATATGTTACGCGCCACGGACTCCCCGTGTGCAGCCCTAATATGGGGTTCAGGGCCTGACCCGTCAAGTCGACCAAAAATTAAGTTTGGGAATCGCCCCGGCCGCGCTATCACCTTTGAAAAACGGGAGAGATCAATGCGCATATTTATTCTGGCAATATTTTCAATCGCCTTTTTTGTCAGTCCGGCAATGGCCCAGACTAAATCCATGGCGGAAGCGACCAAAGGTTATGACCTGCGAGAAGGCTTTATTGATCTTTATGTAAATTCAAAAACCAATACGGTTCTGGCGAAAATTGAAGACCTTGAAGAGGGGCGCGCTCTGCAAAAGGCGATTTATACTATGCGCCTTACGGCAGGGCTGGGCTCGAACCCGGTCGGGCTTGATCGCGGCTGGGGTGATAGCGGCTCGGTCATTGTATTTTCGAGATATGGCGACAAAGTCATTATTGAAGTTGAAAATCTGACCTATCGGGCGAGTAGTGATAATCTGCTCGAACAACGGGCGGTCAGAGAAAGTTTTGCCCGCTCTTTTCTGGCGAGTGCCAAAGTCATGTCTGAACCCGGCGGCGGGGCCGTCCTGATCGATCTGACGGACTTCCTGACCCGCGACGGCATGGGGCTGGTGCAATATCTCAAAGACGCCGATCAGGGGAGTTTCAAACTCGCTAAAGACCGGACCTTTGTTGATACGGACAATGTTTTTGCCTTCCCCAAAAATATTGAACTGGATGTCTTTTTTACGCTGTCTTCCAGTGATCCCGGGCGAGAGGTTTCAACTACGGCCGCCAATGGGGCCGATGCGACGCTGATCCAGCACCATTCCTTCGTTGAATTACCCGAGCCGGGATATGAGGTCTTGAAATCTGATCCGCGCATGGGCGCGATTGAAGAAGTGCATTACGATTATAGTGCGCCGCTCGACGGAACAATTGTAACAAAATTGGCGCGCCGTTACCGCCTGCAAAAGGATGATAATGGCAATACCATAAAGCCCATAGTGTTTTATATCGATAGCGGCGCACCTGAACCCATTCGCTCCGCCTTGGTCGAAGGCGCGAAATGGTGGGAAGAGGCCTTTGCAGCCGCCGGATATCCCGATGGATATCGGGTCGAGTTATTGCCCGAAGATTATCACCCGCTTGATGTGCGCTATAATGTTGTCCAGTGGGTCCATCGTCAGACCCGGGGTTGGTCTTACGGAGGCGGTGTTTCCGACCCGCGTACCGGTGAAATGCTCAAAGGCCATGTTAATCTGGGGTCGCTGCGTGTGCGCCAGGACCGTATGATCTTTGAAGGCCTGGCGGGAACCGCCAAAACAGGCACAGGTGATGCCGATGATCCAATTGAATTGGCGCTGGCCCGTATTCGTCAGCTCTCGGCTCATGAGGTCGGGCATTCGCTTGGTTTTCATCATAATTTCGTTGCCAGTTCCTATAATAAAGGCTCTGTGATGGATTATCCGGCGCCGGATGTGCGGGTCACAAATGGCGCGCTGGATTTTTCCAACACGTATGGGGTTGGGATAGGGGATTGGGACAAGCATGCCGCCAATTTGCTATATGGCGATATAACACCGACGCAAAGGGATGCGTTTATTAAAAACGCCGATGCCATTGGCTTGGATTATGTCGCCGATAGCGAAGGTCGCTCTATTGGTACCGGCCATCCCCATGCGGCGGTTTGGGATAATGGCAGTGATCCGGTCGCAACTTTGAACGAAGTGATGGAGGTTCGCCGCATCGCCTTGGAGGGGTTCGGTCCTGATCGTCTTCGCGAGGGCCAGCCAAAGTCCGACCTCAACAAGGTCATTGTGCCGATCTATCTTTACCACCGCTACCAGACGGCGGCAGCCGGTAAGCTGATTGGCGGTATGGATTTTGGATATGGTTTGGCGGGTGATGGAAAAGACGGTGCGGAAATTGTTGCGCCCGCCCGTCAACGGGCCGCGTTGAATGCCATATTGAGCACATTGGATGCCAAAGCGCTGGATTTATCAGATGAGACCTTATCCTATCTGACGCCGTTTCTAGTGAGTTGGTCGATTGCTGATAGTGATCGTGAATTGTTCAAACGCACAGCCTATCCGGCATTTGATCTGGTCGCTGCGGCAGATACGGCGGCCGGCGTGACCTTTGACGTGCTTTTGGATCCACGCCGGGCTGCGCGTTTGGTGGAGTTTAAGCGCCGTTCGCCCAATAATCTAGGATTTGAGGACGTACTGCGTGCAACCCAACAAAAGGTGATGCGAAATCCTGCGGCTGGTCGGACGGGGGAGATACAGCGCGCCGTTCAATCGCGTTTTGCCTATGGGTTGATGGATGTTTTGGACGGCGGGGCGACGCCGGCTGTGAAGTCACGGGCCAGTGCCGCTCTCACGCAGCTGGAAACTATCTTTGATCGTCGTCGGGATGATCACGGACAATATATGGCTCAGGAAATTCGCCGTTTCAAAGACCGTCCGGCCAGCGATAAAACCATCGCCAAAGAGCCGGCCTTGCCGCCGGGCTCTCCGATCGGGCAGGGCATCATGGAAACCTGCTGGCATTGCGAGGGGGCGGAGTAGACGATCTACAGCCGCGCGATAATTACATTTATAGGGCCGCTCGCCGTGTCGGCATGGTTGATCCCTTCCATATAACCTTGCATATCCTGCAATGTTTTAAAGAAAAGCGCATTGGAGCTAATCTTGAGCGGAGAGAAATTTGGCTTAGCATTCATGTCGAGAGGCTTTGACATAGCTCGAATATCCGATTTCCAATATTTCGTTTGTGAAATTGTGCCTGAATGCGGATCCTTAATTTCGCGAACTGCGTCCGGCTTCGGTCGAAAGTCCCGCAGAACTTCGAAGGCAATGTCCCATTCTTCATCTGAAGTTGGTGTACCCGGAATCGCAATCAAAAAATAACTGGTTTCAGCGAAGAACACATTGGGTGTTCCAATATATCCACTTATCAATTCGACGCGGTAGATCACGACGAACTCTCTTTTTCCCATGCTATAAATTGGTTGCTATTTTTGAAAAACATAGCGTGAATTGAGATGGAATTGTCGAGGTTCTCCCCGAGCAAATAGTAGTCATCTGCGGATGATAAAACAAAAACGTCAAAAGCAATGCTTTCATATCCGTCTACAGATAATTCAGCCAATTCTTTCTGAGTAAATGAACACGATTTCAAGTAAGTGCGCAATGGACGGTATAAATCCCCTTCTGTTATTATTTCATCGTGATCAATCGCGTTACTAAAAATCGTGAGATTAGCGGGAGCCGGCTCTGTAGAATCGGGTTTTTGATTGTAAAACGTTTTGTACTCGGCTTCGTTCTCAAACTCTTCGGCACAAATTTCAAGCTCGCAGAGCACCTCGCCGGTCCGAAGGTTCTCGACTGCTGTCAAAAATTTGTAGAAAAACAACATGCCGCCAAGTTATCAATGCTTGCATCAAAGTAAACACAGGGTTTGTTTGACTACTCCTCAAACCGGAACAGGCTCATGCCGCGGGCGCGTTCGTCAAATTGCAAAGTTTTGTTGAGCGGAGCATAGGCCCTTTGGCGGCAATGCTGTCTCTCGCACAGATAGCAATTAATTCCGATCGGTGTGGGTTGCGGGTTTTCAAGATTATATTTCTTGGCATAGACGAGGCGCGGTGCGTAAGTGATATCGCAGCCCAGACCAATGGCGAGCTTTTGTGCGGGGTTATCATGTGTGCCATCGCTGCGCTGGATCATTTTGGCAATCGAGAAATATGTGGTTTCATCGGGGAGTTGAATAATCTGTGTATGGACCCGCCCTGGCGTTTGGAAACATTCGTGAATATTCCATAGCGGACAGGCCCCGCCAAATTTGGAAAAGTGGAACCGACCGGCGGAATAGCGTTTTGACACATTGCCGGCCATATCCAGGCGGACAAAGAAAAACGGAATGCCGCGGGCGTCGGGCTTTTGCAAAGTGGTCAGGCGGTGGGCCGTTTGTTCAAAACTGGTGCCGAAGCGAAATGATAAAAGCTCTAGGTCATAACGGGTCTGTTCGGCCTCTTTCAAAAAACGGGAATAGGGCATAGCCGTGGCGGCGGCGAAATAATTGGCCAGATTGGTTCGAGCGAGACCTTCGGCCTCCCGCCCCGGCAGTTTGGCTTTGCCCACTATTTCATCGATCAGGTCTCGGTGTTCCAGCATGCCGATCTGGAAGGCCAGTTGAAACCTGCGTCCTGATTGCGGGAGGAGTTCCGATAGATTAATCCGGCGGGAATGACGATCAAAATAACGCAGCATTTGCGGCATTACGTCAATGGGTACAATTCGGACGGATATGTCGTGTTTGTCTTTTAAGCGCTGTGTCAGCCCAATATGGGGTTCATGGCGATTGGGGGTGAGTTCCCGAGACAAAGCTTCGGCGGCTGCATCGAGGCGCGGAAAAAAATTGCGTTGGCTGTGAATAAATTCACGAACCGCCTCTACGGCTTCGACGGATTGCTCGAGGAGCTCGACTTTGTCCCTGTCGGCAACCACGGTCGCGTCTCGCTTGGCCTGATCCCGGTGCCGGGAATAAAGCTGAAGTAGAGCCCTTGCGGCATTGGGGCTGGTATTGACCAGGTCTTCGGCTTCATTTTTGGAAAGTGGGGTGTTTTTAAATACCGGATCTTTGAAGGTTTGAAAGATTTCTGCCACTAAATGGGCGTCGCTCTTGCCGCTAAATGTCGCGAGGTCAAAATCGTAGATCTCCGCCATGCGCAACAGGACTTTGGCGCTCATAGCGCGCTGATTGCGTTCCATTAGGTTGAGATAGCTGGTGGAAATGCCCAAATCTTCGGCCATGCGGGTCTGGGTCAGTCCTAGATTTGTCCGAAATCGCCGTAAACGAGGGCCGATCAGGAGTTTCTCTTCATTCGACATTTTTACAACTTTTACAAAATTATCACAAGTAACTTTACAATATTAACATAAATACCGTTAATTTACAAACGCTTATAGACCACATGATATTTTTGTAAATATAGTCATCTCAAATCAATGGAGATGATTATGAATGCGCCATCTGGTATAAAATCCCAACCTGTTCCACGTCACCGGGTTCTGGCCAAAGTGGTCAAGCCTATGGGCCAGGGCTATGCAGATGTCTTAACGCCTGATGCGCTTTTATTCCTGGCGGATCTGGAACGCCGCTTCGGGCCACAGCGTCGGATACTCCTTGAAAATCGTCGTTTGATGCAGGACCGTTATGACGATGGCGAACTCCCAGAACAGCCGCCTGAAACGGAACATGTGCGGAATTCAGTTTGGGAAGTAGATCCTTGTCCCCCCGCACTCCAAGATCGCCGGGTTGAAATTACGGGTCCGGTAGACCGGAAAATGATGATCAATGCGCTGAATTCCGGCGCGAAAATGTTTATGGCCGATTTCGAGGATGCGTCATCCCCGACCTTTGCCAATATGATCGAGGGTCAGATCAATATGCGCGATTATGCGCGGGGTAATCTGAAGCTCGATACGGAGAAGAAATCCTACCGCCTCGGCGAGAACACGGCGACCATGCTGGTCCGCCCGCGCGGCTGGCACTTGGTAGAAGCCGGAATTACCGTTGACGGTAAGCCTATGTCTGCCAGCCTGGTCGATTTCGGTCTGCATATTTTCCACAATGGCAAGCTTCTGGCGGATCAAGGCAAGGGGCCTTTTTACTATCTGCCAAAAATGGAAAGCTACCAAGAAGCGCGTCTGTGGAATGATGTCTTTAACTTCGCCCAGGTCTTTGTCGGTATCCCACACGGCACCATCAAGGCAACGGTTCTGATTGAAACATTGCCGGCGGCCTTCCAGATGGACGAGATCTTATATGTTTTACGCCATCACATAACAGGCCTGAACTGTGGTCGCTGGGATTATATTTTCAGTTACATCAAGACTCTGCGCAATCATAAGCAATTTGTACTGCCGGACCGCGCACAGGTCGGCATGGACCGGGATTTCCTTAAGGCTTATTCCCTTCGGTTGATTGAGACCTGTCACAAGCGACGCGCTCACGCCATGGGCGGAATGGCAGCGCAAATTCCGGTTAAAAATGACGATGACGCTAATGAGGCGGCCTTCGCCAAAGTTCGGGCCGATAAGGAACGCGAAGTGCGCCAGGGTCATGACGGAACCTGGGTCGCCCATCCGGATCTCGTGCCTGTTGCAATGAATGTGTTTAACGATCACATGCCGCAAAAGCACCAGATCTTGAAAAAAGGTCAGGCCCCCCGGATATCTGATGAGGCCATGTTGGCCCCGCATTCTGGAACGATTACCGAAGCCGGTATTCGCACCAATATTTCGGTCGGCGTTCAATATATCGCGGCCTGGCTTTGCGGACGCGGTGCGGTACCAATTCACAATCTGATGGAAGATGCGGCGACGGCTGAAATTTCCAGAACGCAAATCTGGCAATGGCTGCGCCATAGTGTGGATGTATCCATGGAAGACGGATCAACCGCCACAATGAATTCCACCCTGTTTGAAACATTATTCCGCCAGGAACTCGATGCGATCAAAGAGTCTATTGGGAAAGACGCCTATATTTCAGGTCGTTTTCCTGAGGGTGCGAAGATTTTTGAAAAGTCGGCCACATCTGTCGATCTGCCTGACTTCCTGACTTTACCTGCTTACGAAATTTTGGAGAAATAATCATGACACGCAAAACTTATCAGGAAACTTTGAATGAACTCGAAGCCCGCTACCCCAACGGGGCCCCGGGGGGCATTGGGCTCGATGGATTAGCCCAACTGAAAATCCAGAATACTTATAGCACCCATTTGGATATAGCGCGGGATATGGCGACATTGATGCGCAAGGACATGGCCGAGTATGATGCTGATAGTGGTCAGTTCACTCAAAGCCTCGGCTGTTGGTCCGGCTTTCATGCCATGCAGATGATGCGAGCCATCAAACGTCAAAAGGGCACGCTGGATAAAGCTTATGTCTATCTGTCAGGTTGGATGGTTGCCGGTCTGCGCAATCGGTTCGGTCACTTGCCGGATCAATCCATGCATGAAAAGACATCCGTGGTCGATCTGATCCAAGAGATATATACCTCATTGCGTCAGGCGGATGAGGTCGAGTTAAACGATTTGTTTGCTGAGCTGAAAACAACCGATAACCGCGACGCTGTCATTGCGAAAATCGACGCTCATGAGACGTATGTCCGTCCAATTATCGCCGATATTGACGCTGGATTTGGCAATGTGCACGCGACCTATCTGCTCGCCAAGGAAATGATCAAGGCGGGCGCCTGCTGTATTCAGATCGAAAACCAGGTGTCAGATGCTAAACAATGTGGTCACCAGGATGGTAAAGTCACAGTGCCGCGCGAAGACTTTATTGAGAAGCTGCGCGCCGTTCGTATGGCGTTTGAAGAACTCGGTGTTGACGACGGGGTGATCGTTGCCCGGACCGACAGTCTGGGGGCTGGTCTGACACAGAAGATCCCGGTTTCACGTGAAGCTGGCGATCATGCGGCTGAGTACACCAAATGGCTCGATACAACGCCGGTAAGCGATCTGAACCAGCTGGAAGACGGCGAGGTTGCTATTCAACTCGACGGCAAGCTCGTTAAGCCGACACGCTTGCCAAATGGGCTTTACAAATTCAAAGCCGATACCGGCGAAGATCGTGTGGTCGAAGACTGCGTATCCTCATTGACGGATGGCGGGGCTGATCTTTTATGGATCGAAACGGCGACACCGAATGTTAAGCGGATTGCAGGCATGGTCAACCGGATCAAGGAAGTCGTGCCGGATGCCAAGCTGACTTATAACAACTCGCCGAGCTTTAACTGGACGCTCAATCTGCGCAAACAGGTGCGCGAGGATTGGATTGCGGAAGGTAAAATCCATGAGAGTTCATATCCAGAGGCCGAGCTAATGTCTGCGCGGTTCGATAAGGATCCATTGGGGCTTGAAGCGGATGCCCGTTTACAGGCATTCCAGACCGATATCGCCCGTGAAGCCGGGGTGTTCCACAATCTGATTACGCTGCCGACCTTCCACATGACGGCCAAATTCATGAACGACTTGTCAGAAGGTTATTTCGGCGACCAGAAAATGCTGGCCTATGTCAAAGAAATCCAGCGCGAGGAAATCCGGACCGGCGTTTCTGCGGTGAAGCACCAGCATGAGGTCGGTTCTGATCTGGGTGATACGTTTAAGGAAATGACCGGCGGAGACCGGGCGCTTAAGGCCGGTGGTGAACATAACACGATGAACCAATTCGCGAATGTCGCATAAGCTTTAGGATATCTCTCCGAAGAAAAGCCGCCCCAAATGGGCGGTTTTTTATAGCTCGGTTGCCCGCATATACCAATCACAAAACTGGGTGCAAAATTGCTCAGAGTCTGAAAACGGGCCAGGTTTGTAATAGCGGGATGACGCGCCTTCGCTCATGGATTTGCAAAGGCCCACATCCTCTTCATTGGTCACGAGCCATACCTCTTTCATATGATCTGGATCATAATCCTCATGTTCCTCAGCATCGGCGTGAACGATCCAACTGGTATAAAGTTCACAACGATTTTCACTCAGGGGCAGGACCCAATTGGTCGCAATGTGATCGGAGGTGAAATGAACCCAGCAATTCGGGTTTAACCAAAAAGATAGAGTGCTCGAATCCGGCTTTCCATTTTCAAATGGCCCGATCAGTTTTTGACTGGCCAGCCGGCCATCAAAAGTGATGGACTGGAAACCGGGGGCTAAGGGATAGCGCGCGATCCTGAAGTTTTCATCTGGGTCAAAGGGCATTTCTTTCCATGCCAAACCTTGCGCGTCCCAGCGAGTTTTAGCCGCCTCAATCAAGGCCTGATATTCAGGCGTTGTCGTTCCGTTGAAGCTCGACGGATCAAATAGTGCCAGTAAGCGCTTGTGATTTTGGGCACAGTGGCAACATTCCCGGTTATTGATCATGACCAGAAGCCAGTTCGCGTCGATAATTTCCCGGTGATGGTAGGCGCGTTTGTAACCATGCGCTGCACTGGCAAATGGGGCGGTATAGGGGGCTATCAGATCTGCCATCCGGTCTATTTCATTATGATTTGGATTTTCGCCGAGGCAGGCAAACAGCATGGTACCGATTTCACGAATGGCGATTTGGTCCAGTCTATGGGTTTGACCATCTTCGGATTTCGCAAAATTTTCACACATATGCGGCGCGTGAATCAGGGCCCCATTATTTGCATCAAATGCCCATTGATGGTTCGGACAGATGATCCGGGCCGCGCATCTTCCGACATCTTCATTTAACAGTCGGGCGCTTTGGTGGGCACAGCGATTAACATAGCCGTGAATTTCTCCGTCCTGACCATGAACCAGAAAATATTCTTCGTCGAACAGACTAAACTTCAAATAGTCCCGTCTGTTTGGGATATCGCCTCGCATGCCAACGAAAAACCATTTGTTGTCAAATAAGCGTTCCATGCGCGGGCGATCTGCCAGGATCTCCGCTGGGAATCCATATCCGCTACGATATTCCATAATTCGCTATTGATGGAATTTGGACAGAGGGGAAGTCACAAATTTTCACTATTTTGTTTTATGATAAATGGATTTGGTATTTCTTATTGGAAATACAAACCATCAAGACATGATGGCAATAACCTTTCGGCCTTCAAGCTTAAGTACGATTTCGCCTTTTAAAAGCTTGAGCGCATCTTCGCCAAAGACTTCACGACGCCAGCCGGTAAGGGCGCGAACATCCGCCTTTTCGCCAAAAGCCGCAATCATGTCGATTTCTTTATTCGAGGCGACCAGACGCGGCGCGATATCTTCATATTCTGTCCGAAGACGAAGAAGGGTTTTTAGCATTTCAGAGGCCGGTCCGATATTGGGCGGCATATGTTTGACCCGCGGCAGGGTCGGCGCGTAGCGGTCCGCATTTTCAATCGCTTTGTTCACGGCCGTGATCATTGTTTTAGCCGTTTCCGAGCGTTCAAACCCCGACGGAACGCCACGTACTTTGGCCAGGGCAGAAACCGTTTTGGGGCGCTGTAAAGCGATGGCGTGCAAAGCATCATCTTTTAGCACGCGTCGGCGGGGCACGTTGCGATCTATAGCTTTCTCCTCGCGCCAGGCCGTGACAGCTTTCAAGGCCGCCAGATAGGGTTTGCGCGAATTTCTAATCTTAAGCCGTTCCCAGGCCTTTTCGGGGTCGTTTTTATACAAGTCTTCAGCCAGTAAGAGTTCCATTTCCTCTGATACCCAAGGGATCCGACCCCGCTCATCCAATTCCTCAACCATGGCTGGATACATATCACGCAAATGAGTGACATCGCCCATGGCATAGCTCAATTGTTTCTCGCTTAAGGGGCGGCGAGACCAATCTGTGAAACGAGCTCCCTTATCGAGGGTTACACCAAGACGACCTTTGACCAGTGACGAATATCCGACGGATTCGCCAAATCCCAGAGCCATGGCAGCGATCTGAGTGTCAAACAAAGGCGCGGGAACTTTTTGGTTGATGTGATAGAAAATCTCGAGGTCCTGTCGCGCCGCATGCATGACCTTGGTAATCTTCGGGTCGTTCATCAAGGCGAGAAATGGAGTCAGGTCGATATCATCGGCCAGCGGGTCAATGATAACCTCTGTTTCATCTGTTGCGGCTTGGATCAGGCAGAGCTGGGAGTAAAACGTGGTTTCGCGCATGAACTCTGTGTCAACACAGAGAAAAGGCCGAGACCCGGCGGCTTTACAAAATTCGTCCAGCGCCCCCTGTGTGCTGATCATTTTCATGGCACGGAGTTAGTCGTTTCAAGCGGGCCTGTCACCCGTAATTTTCGGATATTTCTGCGATAAGGCCGTCACTGGCGGCCTCAATCAGGTCCAAAACATGCTCAAACCCATCCGGCCCGCCATAATAGGGGTCAGGGACTTCGGTTACGGACCGATCGTTTAAGAACTCCAGAAATAATTGGATTTTCGAGCAGAGATGATTCGGCGCCATCATTTGCAGGTTTTTCAGATTTTTTTGATCCATCGCCAGGATCAGATCGAAATCTTCGAAGTCGTCGTCTATCACCGCCCGTGCTGTTTGGCCCTCAAAACTATATCCGCGGGCTTTCCCGGCACTCTGGGCCCGTGCGTCGGGTAATTCGCCAGCATGCCAGGCGCCTGTACCAGCGCTATCTATATATACACCCAGTCCGGCGCGACCGGCGCGATGACGAAACACGGCCTCCGCGGTGGGCGATCGGCAAATATTGCCCAGACATACAAAAAGAACTTTCGGCTTATCCATGAAGCGGGCATAAAACGGCCTATGACAAAAAGCAAAAACATTGTGGTGCTGACCGGGGCCGGGATTTCGGCGGAAAGTGGCATTCGAACCTTTCGCGATACGGGTGGATTGTGGGAAGATCATTCCATTGAGGAAGTTGCAACCCCGCAGGGTTATGCCGCCAACCCGGAACTGGTCCTGTCATTTTACAATGCAAGACGGGCGCAGCTCTCCACTGTTGAACCCAACCCGGCGCACTTCGCCTTGGCGGAACTGGAAAAAGGTTTGATGGAGCGAGGTGGTTATCTGACCATCGTCACCCAAAATGTTGACGACCTGCACGAGCGCGGCGGCGCGCAAAATATCATTCATATGCACGGGGAATTATTGTCTCAATGGTGCCGCGCCTGTGATCAAAAATTCAAAAGTGACGCTGCCTTTACGCTTATGAGCCCTTGTCCGAAATGTGAGGTTGTTGGCAAAGTCCGGCCTGATATTGTCTGGTTTGGGGAAATGCCTTACCGCATGGATACGATAGAAGCGACCATCCTGAATTGTGATCAATTTGTTTCCATAGGCACGAGTGGGGCGGTCTATCCGGCCGCCGGTTATGTACAAATGGCGCGCGGTCTGGGCAAGCAAACTCTCGAAATCAACCTTGAGCGCTCGGAAGGATCACACTTCTTTCTCGAGACGCGTCTCGGCAAGGCCGGTGATCTGGTCCCGGTATGGGTGGATGAGGTGTTGGGTGGCTGAGATTAAAATCTTTATTGATGCGGATGCCTGTCCGGTCCGTGAGGAAACATATAAGGTCGCGCTTCGACATGATGTGCCGGTCATCGTTGTTGCTAATAATTTTCTGCGCGTGATGGATCATCCGCTGGTCAGCCGGGTCATGGTTTCAGATGGTTTTGACGCCGCTGATGATTATATTGCTGAGCGCGCGGGCGAAAACGTCGTGGTCATCACTTCCGATATTCCGCTTGCGGATCGATGCCTAAAGGCGGGTACGCAGGTCCTGGCGCCGAATGGCAAAGCCTTTACCGAAGACAGCATTGGCTCGGCTCTGGCGGTACGGGCGATTATGTCGGATCTGCGGGCCGGGGCCATAGGCGAAAATATTGGCGGCCCGCCGCCCTTTAGTGCGCGGGACCGCTCAACCTATTTGCAAAATCTGCATGAGATGATCGCAGCGCTCAAACGCGCATGATCAAACAATGAAAGAGGAACCTCTCGACGTCGCATTGCTTTGTTTTCGTTCACTTGGAGCTAGAAAAAGGTCAAGAAAAGATTGGTCATTCGCATTTGTCCTTGAAACATGGATGGATAACATACCGTAGGCCCGTGTTCACATTGAGCCTTGATTTGCTCGCTCCTTATTGATAAACGATAATTAAAGGAGTCGGCATATGTGGTATCGGCCAGGTGACATTGTAAGTGTTCGCGTTAAAGGCGGTATTCTGCATGAGGGTATCATGACAGAGACCGGACGGGTAATTTCGAATTCTCGGCGACGCGGCGGTGTATATGAGGAAAGTGTCAGAACCTTTACCGATGGCGGTAAGCTCAAAAATCACGGTCCTTTAAACGGTATGGACTCTGACCGCGTTTTGGCGCGGGCAAGGGCGCTAATCGGCAAACGCTATAATCCTTATAGTTATAACTGCGAACACTTTGTCAGCGAAGTCTACGGCACACGCCGCAGCAGTCCGCAAAAGAAACTGGCAATCGGCGCCGCGGCGCTAGTGGCCCTGCTGATCGCGATCTGATCAAATTAAGTTTGACAGGCGTTTTATAACGCCATATAGGCCCTCCAAATTCCGCGCAATCTCCTGATTTGCGCTCTGACCTGTGCGATCCCATTTTAATGGATGATGCAGGCGGGGTCCTCCGGTCGATGTGATCATCCACCGGGGCTTAGGGTGCTGTGTGGTTTGGAGCATGCTTCGTCAGGCTCAGCATGAGGACCGAATCAACTTTCCTCATCCTGAGCTTGACGAAGGGTGAGAAAGTTGGACCAGAATGTTTGAAGCCTTAGGCGATAAATTATCGGGCGTATTTGACAATCTGACAGGCCGCGGTGCGCTGTCGGAAAAGGATGTCAGTGCGGCCATGCGCGAAATCCGCGTTGCCTTGCTTGAGGCGGATGTCGCCCTGCCGGTCGTCAAGGATTTCATCAGCAAGGTCAAAGAAGAAGCTGTCGGCGAAAAGGTCATCAAGGCCGTTAAGCCGGGCCAGCAGATCGTCAAGATCGTCCATGACGGCCTGGTCGAAATGCTGGGCGGGACGCTGAGCGAAGAAGACGCTGATATTGAGGCGGCGCTGCGGGCGTCTGAGCTTAACCTGGCGGGCCGACCACCGGTGGCCATTCTTATGGCCGGTCTGCAAGGTTCAGGTAAAACCACCACGACCGGTAAGATCGCCAAATTCCTCAAGGAAAAGGGCAAGAAGAAAGTCCTTTTGGCCTCGCTGGATACCCGCCGTCCGGCGGCGATGGAACAGCTCGGTATTCTGGCGGAACAGGCCGGGGTCGATTTCCTGCCGATCATACAGGGACAATCTGCGCGAGACATCGCGAAACGGGCCATGGAGCAGGGTAAGCTCGGCGGCTTTGATGTGGTTTTCCTGGATACCGCGGGTCGGACGACGATCGACGAAGAGCTTATGGCCGAAGTCGAGGATATTGCCAAAACGGCTAACCCGATTGAAACACTATTGGTGGCAGATGCCCTGACCGGTCAGGACGCCGTTGAAACCGCCAAGCGTTTCCATGCGCAATTGCCGCTGACGGGTCTGGTGCTGACACGGATTGACGGCGATGGCCGCGGCGGTGCCGCTTTGTCAATGCGGGCCGTCACTGGCCTGCCGATTAAATTCCTGGGAACGGGCGAGAAGCTTGATGGTCTCGAGGCTTTTGACGCGCGGCGCTTGGCGGGACGTATTCTGGGTCAAGGCGATGTGGTCTCTCTGGTTGAGAAGGCTGCAGAAGTCATCGACCAGAAAGAGGCTGAAAAGCTCGCCAAGAAAATGGAAAAAGGGTCGTTCGATCTGGATGACCTTGGCAAACAGCTCGGCCAGATGCAGAAAATGGGCGGCCTGGGCGGATTGATGAAAATGATGCCCGGCATGGGCAAGATGAAAAAGCAGCTCGATGCGGCGGGCGGCGTTGATGATAAGCTTTTGAAACAGCAGCAGGCCATCATCCTTTCCATGACCCCATGGGAGCGTAAGAACCCGCTCAAGATCAAAGCGTCGCGCAAAAAACGGATTGCCGCCGGATCCGGCATGAGCGTGCAGGAAGTCAACAAGCTTTTGAAGATGCATCGCCAAATGTCCGACATGATGAAAAAGCTCGGCAAGGGCGGCATGAAAGGCCTGATGGGGCAAATGATGGGCGGCGGCGGAATGCCAGGAATGCCGAAAGGCATGCCGAACCCGGCCGATATCGACCCGAAAATGCTCGAAGACATGAAAAAACAAATGCCCAAAGGATTACCGGGCCTGGGTGGCGGCAAGCTGCCAGGTCTGGGTGGGGGCGGTCTACCCGGATTGGGCGGACCAAAACCCAAGAAATAAATTGAACGTCATAAACATAGGATAGAAAAATGGCACTCAAACTCAGACTGGCCCGTCACGGCGCCAAAAAACGTCCATATTACCGTATCGTTGTCGCAGACAGCCGCGCGCCACGTGATGGCCGCTTCATCGACCGCGTCGGATCATACAACCCAATGCTGCCAAAAGACAGCGAAGACCGGGTCAAGCTGGACGTTGAAAAATGTAAAGAATGGCTGGGTAAAGGCGCCCGTCCAACTGAGCGCGTAGCCCGTTTCCTCGGCGCTGCTGGCCTTTGGGACTGGAAGCCAGGTAACAACCCGGAAAAAGGTAAGCCAGGTGCGAAAGCCCTGCAGCTGATCGAAGAGAAAAAAGAAAAAGAAGAAGCGCGCAAGGCGGCTGAAGAAGAAGCCAAAGCCGCAGCTGAAGAAGCTGCTAAGGCCGCTGAAGAAGCTGCAAAAGCGGCTGAAGCCGAAGAGGCTGCACCGGCTGAGGATGCTGCTGAAGAAGCGCCTGCTGAAGAAGCGAAATCTGAAGAAGAATAGTTTCTCTTCTTATTCGAATAATAAGCCGGGCCTCGTGCCCGGTTTTTTTTGTTGCTCGGACCAGAATTTGAAATATGGTCGGCCTATGACCTTTTCTGATGCGTTGAACAAAGTCCTCAATGACCAGCTTTTGATCCTGGCCCTGCCGCTGTTTATCGGGATCCTGCTGGTCGAAATCTGGATCGACCGAAAGAAAAACCTCGAGCTTTACCACAATAAGGATATGTGGACGTCGCTTTCCATGGCGCTCGCGTCAATCCTGGTTGATATTATTCCGAAAACGCTGGCGTTCCTGGCGCTTTTTTATGTGCATGAGGCGAACTGGCTTGGTCTTCGGGATGTGGTCGGTCGCCAGTGGTGGGCCTGGGCGATCCTGTTTTTTGCCGATGATATCACCTATTACTGGTTTCACCGGATGAACCATGAAGTGCGCCTGTTCTGGGCCGGACATGTGCAGCATCATTCCTCGCAATATCTGAATTACGGCACCGCCCTCCGGCAGGGCATCGGGGAGCGTCTGCATAAATATTTTTTCTGGATCTGGTTGCCGGTTCTGGGCTTTGATCCCGTGATGATTTTCATCATGACCAGCGTCAATCTGATCTATCAATACTGGACCCATACGGAACTGGTGCGCAAACTCCCGGCACCGATTGAGTATATATTCAATACGGCGTCACATCACCGTGTGCATCATGCCTCGCAACCGCGTTACCTGGACCGAAATCATGCCGGGATTTTTATTATCTGGGACCGGATTTTCGGGACGTTTTCCGAGGAGAAAGACTTTGATCCGCCGGAATATGGTCTGACGAAGAATATCGACAGCTATAACCCCGCCTATGTCATCACCCATGAATATGCGGCGATCTGGCGAGATGTGAAACGGGCCGATAAATTTACGGATAAGCTCAAATATATCTTCTACGCGCCGGGGTGGAGCCATGACGGCCCGGACCTTCGCGCGAAAATCGTAAGGCAGTCGGTCAAAGACCCTTAAATTTGTATCAGATTAGGACGCCCTTTCTAATTTTCAGCGCTAGATTCCATCCTAGAAATTCAATTCATGGAGTCGAAAATGGCGACAACAACCAAATCCCGTAAAACCAAAACCGCAGCCAAGCCTGCGAAAACATCTATCATCCGTCGTAGTGCACTGGCCTATGTCGGCTTGCACAGTCTGGCCTATGACCGTCTGACCAATCGCATCGAAAAGAACCGCGAATTGGGTCAGAAATTCTTTGGCGATCTGGTCGCCAAAGGTGAGACCCTGGAACAGCAATCTGGCGGCTGGTTTGATAGCTACAAGCAAGGTCTTGAGCGCCGTCACGCCAAGCGCGTAGAATTCGCCAAAGGCCTGCTGCCGGCTGGTGCCAAAGGTAAAGTTGCGACTCTGGAAGCTGAACTCGAAGAGCTGACTGAAACTCTGGATAAATTGTCCAAAAAAGCCAAAAAGACCGCAGCGGCAAAAGCTAAATCAGCTCGTAAATCTGTTAAAGCGGCGGCTGAAACTGTCAGTGAAAAAGTCGAAGACCTCGTCGAGGACACCCAGGATAAGATTGAAGACGTTGTCGAAACTGTGGCTGAAACGGTCGATGCGGCTCAGGCTCAACTATTCAAAACGGATGACAAGGTTGAGAAGCTGGCCAAAGCGAAGGCCGCTGTGGCTCAGGCTGTGAAACCTGCTCAATAAATTCTAATAAATTCGGCGGACCAAAGAGTAAAAGCGGGCCTTTTAAACTCTTTACGATCTCCCCATCGCATTCGCTGAATGAAGCCGGGCCTTGTGCCCGGTTTTTTTACTATAGGAAACTGTATTGTCTTTGGATATTACTCTGGAAAATTTGGCTGGTGAATAATGACAGAGCACAAGATCAGAATTCATGGAGATTGTAATTTTTATGAAATCAGTCGGAGGGTAAATGTTTCCGATATTGGTCACGATGATACCGTCATCTTCAATTTCGGTCGATGCTTTATTTTTCCTAGCGCCATAAACGCTATTTTACTTCTTTCAGAGCAAATCCATTTGAAAGGAGCAGAAGTAATTTTTGAGGGCGCAGATGATATTCTGGACTATATAAGCAGGTTGGATGTATTCACTGCCCTTGGAATAGATCGTCCGGAAGGATTTCGTAGGCGAGATAGGTCTCATAGGTTTCTATGCGCAACAAGAATAGACAAGGATCTTGGAAATAATGCTGCTCACGAAATAACTGATTTTATAGCACGGAACGTTCCCACGGACCCAGTTTCGTTTGCAGCAATTGAATGGGCTGTCGGCGAAATTATTGATAACGTAGAACTGCATTCAAAAAGCCACGGGTATTTCTGCCGGCAATTTTATCCCAGAAAACACACTTTAGAACTTTCGGTAGGTGATTCAGGAATTGGAATTCGTGAGGCTTTTCTTGAAAACAAAGATTTGATCGAAGAAGAATTAAATTCAGGGAACATCGCGCCTGGAGAAGAAATAAGTCATAAACGCTCTTTGGAACTAGCACTGATCAAAGGAGTTACAAGCGGAAGAGGGCAGGGTAACGGTTTGTTTGGATGTACTGAACTTATTCGGCAAAACCAAGGGTTAATGCAGATATGGAGTGGTGATGCGGCGAGATATATCAATCCCAAATCAGGCACACTCCGCAACGTTGTATTTTTTCAAGGCACAGTAGTAAATTTGTTGTTCAATACAAACAACCCCATTGATATGCGAAAAACCCGATTATACCATGAGCCAATTTCGACTTATATCAGTTCGTTTGATGAGGCTGACAATATTATGAACATATTGGACGAGTGTAAGCAAACCAAGTTCAGAAAAGACGCTGCGCAGTTGCGAAATAAAATTGAGTTGTTAGTACCAATGATTGATGAGAAGATTGTGTTGGATTTTGTCGATGTTGATACTGCGGGGTCTAGTTTTCTTGACGAACTGGTTAGCAAGCTCGTTCAGAGTTTGGGGGAGGCAATCTTTCGCGAAAAATTTCGTGTAATAAACATAGATGACCAAGTACATGGTCTCCTTAACCACGTTGTAAATCAGCGAAATGGGTTGTCATTAGATGAAATCTTCACAGAATAACACAGAAGATTAAATTTCGGTTTTTTACTTTACGCTCAACCGCTTGCCCAGGCACCATCGTGCCCAAAGCCAAAAAATCTTGGGCCCTTCGACGAGGTAGCGTTTCCATAGGCGGCGCGGTTCGGACATCAGGCGAAACAGCCATTCCAGACGGGCTTGTTGCATCCATTTTGGTGCCCGTTTTGTCCTGCCCGTGAGGAATTCAAGGCTGGCCCCGACACAAAGTCCCAAGCCGACACAATCCCCGCGATCAGCGCAGGCCTTGGCGACCATTTCCTGTTGCGGTGAACCCACACAAATAAACACATAGCGGGCCGGGTGTTTAGCAATGAATTCCGCGCATTTGGCGACTTCGTCGGGCTTGTTGCGCAGTCCCATAGGCGGTTCGTAGTGATGAATGGTACGAATGCCGTAGAGTTTCTTGATGTTTTCGATGATCTCGTCATCTGCGCCAATCACGGTAATGGGCTGATCCTTTTCGATCACATTCTCGAACAATTGAACGGTCAGGTCAGATCCCGGCACGGCTTTGAGGGGAATACCTGAAAGGCCGGCCAAGAGCTCCAGGATCCGGCTGTCGCAAACGCTCAGCCATGAGGCTTCGTACAGAGGAAGAAAAACGTCCGGCTCTTTCCAGAGGCGTACGAGGTGATCAACATTCGGCGTCACAATATAGCGAAAGCCATGTTCAGTGGTCATCCATTTGGCGCGTGACAAGGTCTGCAAGGGGGAGAGAGGGTCAAATGTCGCCCCGATAAATTCATAGGAACGCGGATTGACCCGCCAGTCTTTGCCGGGCCGCGGCGTGGCGCGCCGATCGCCACCGCGTGGAATGGCTGGAATGATGTTTTGTCGGTCGTTGACCGATTTTCGAGCGGCTGACATGCCAAATCCCCAGTGTTATCTGGGTGTTTCTAACAACAGAGGGTTAGGATTAGGTTTACAGTGTGTTCTATCATTGGTTGTGGCGTTCTGCGGATTTGCTACCAATTGATATTGTTACAATTTCATTACATTTTGGTGACGTTTCCGTTTGACATTATGATGACAGGCTGTACCCAAACGAGGTCAAAAAAAGTGGAGGAAATAACTAATGACAACCTTAAGAAAACTATCGCTGCTAACGACCGTAGCTGCGATGACGTTTGCTGTAACGGGGACCGCGCATGCCAAAAATATTTGGAAAAAAACTAATAACGGGAAAATTGAAAATGCAGCTTCGCTGACACAAAGCGACCTAAGTCAAAAAGCTCAAGCTGCGGCTCGAAATGCTTTGGGACAATCCTTTTCCGTCAAAACATCAAAGAAAGATAAACGGGGAGTGAACCATATACGTATGGATCAAACCATTCGTGGACAGAAAATTCGCGGTGCGGATATTGTCATGCATGTTGGACCGGAAGGCAACATCAATTTGATCAATGGCCGGGTGGGTGAGACCCGTGGTGTTGCATCAAAAGCGAAAGTTGATGCAGATGTCGCGTTAGCCGGTGCTGCAAATGAAATGGGCGTTGCCAACTACCTTTTGCACGGCAAGCATGAGAAAGCCTATGCTGTCGGTAAAGATGACGTTGTGCGTCTGACTTGGAAGTCGACAATCGAGTATACCAAGGGCAGCGATTGGGCTGTAGATGACGTTTATACAGATGCATTGACCGGTGAAATCGTATTGATCGACCCACAAGTGCATACAGCCAAAAACCGCAATACTTATGATGCGAATGGTGAAGTTTATAATAGCCGGAAAATGCCAGGCACTCTGGTTTGTAATGAAACCAATTCAAATTGCGGGCCACAAGATGCGCAGGATGCCCATGATTTTGCGGGTGTGACTTACGACTATTTCTTCACGAAATTCGGCCGTGACTCATTGAATAATGCCGGCATGACTCTTGTCAGCAGTGTGAATGTTTGTGGTACGCGTCGTTGTCCAAATAACTGGAATAATGCAGCTTGGTTTAACAATCAGATGCTTTACGGCGAAGGGGACGGTGTTCAGTTTAGTCCGCTTTCCGGCGATCTGGATGTGGTTGCGCACGAATTGGCGCACGGCGTTACAGACTTTACATCTGATCTGATTTATCGGGATCAATCTGGTGCTTTGAATGAGGCGATGTCTGATATCTTTGGTGCGAGTGCTGAAGCCTTTAATGAAGGTGGCATCAACGCGAATACCTGGAAGATCGGTGAAGATATCACAACGCCGGGAACACCAGGCGACGCCTTACGTTATATGAACAATCCGACTTTGGATGGTCAGTCTACTGACTATTTCCCCGAGCGTGTTTATGAAGGTACGAATACCGATAATGGTGGTGTTCACTTAAATTCAGGTATCTTCAACCTGGCCTATTACCTTCTTGTCGAAGGCGGGTCTCATCCGCGCGGTAAAACTTCGAACACAGTGCCAGGTATCGGCATGGATAAAGCGGAACAGATTTATTACCACGCAAATGTCAACTACTTCACAAGTTCGACCGGATATGACGCGGCCTTAGCGGCAGTTTCCCAATCCGCTATGGATTTGTACGGAACAGCAGAACGTGACGCGGTAATTGAGTCTTATTGTGCCATCGGTGTGGGCGATAGCTGTGGCGGCGGTACGGGCGGGAATAATCCGCCAAGTGCAAGCTTTAGTTCAAACTGTACAGATTTGACCTGTGACTTCACAGATTCAAGTTCTGATTCCGACGGTAGCATCGCTTCCAGAAGCTGGGATTTCGGAGACGGTAATTCGTCAACGGCTACAAATCCAAGCCATACTTATGCGGCTGATGGTACCTATACTGTAAGATTAACTGTCACAGATAATGAAGGCGCGTCAAATTCGACTACGCAATCTGTCAGTGTTGCCGACGGAAGCACAGGTGGAACGGATACGACGCCGCCTGTGATTTCAGATGTTTCGTCTACGCAAACAGGCCGGAAAACTTTTGATGTGACCTGGACAACGGATGAACCTACGACTGGTACTGTGACCATCGGTTCAACTTCGGTATCCTCACCACTTGGAACTTCGCATAGCGTAAGCTTCTCAGGTGCCCGCAAAAACCGTTCTTATAGTTATACGGTGACAGCAACTGACGCAGCTGGAAATTCTTCCCAGCAAAGTGGTACACACAACCACAACTAAGCCAGTTACGGTTAAGGTTTATTGAGGCCCTTCAAGGGCCTCTTTTTTTTTGGGGGAGTTACCGCGCGAGTTCTTTCATCGCGTCTTCAAGGCCGGACAGGGTCATGGGGAACATACGGTCTTCGCCGATGATTTCCTGGATCATCTGGGTGGATTGCGAATATTTCCAGTATTTTTCCGCTGTCGGATTTATCCAGACGAGATGTGGGTAAATATCAACCACACGTTTAAGCCAAACGGCTCCCGCTTCTTCATTCCAATGTTCAACGGAACCGCCGCGCATGGCGACTTCATACGGGCTCATGGCAGCATCGCCGACGAAGACAACCCGGTAATCGGATGGGTATTTATGCAGAATATCCCAGGTCGGCGTGACCTCGCGCATACGCCGAATATTGTCCTTCCAGACATGCTCATACAGGCAGTTATGAAAGTAAAAATATTCCAGGCGTTTAAATTCGGACCGGGCCGCCGAGAACAGGTCTTCGACTTGTTTTACATGGGCATCCATTGATCCGCCAATATCAAAGAGTGCCAGGACTTTAACGGCGTTACGGCGTTCCGGGCGCATACGAATATCGAGCCATCCTTGTTTAGCCGTGCCGCGAATAGTGCCGTCTAGGTCCAGTTCTTCCTCAGCTCCCTCCCGGGCGAACTTACGAAGGCGGCGGAGCGCGACTTTGATATTGCGTGTGCCGATTTCCTTGTCGCCGTCGAGGTTTTTAAACTGCCGCTTATCCCAGACTTTAACAGCTTTACCGTGCCGGCCTTCTTTCTGACCGATGCGGATGCCTTCGGGGTTATAGCCATAAGCACCAAAAGGCGAAGTACCTGCCGTGCCGATGTTTTTATTTCCGCCCTCATGGCGTTTATCCTGATTTTCCAATCGTTCGCGCAGAGCTTCCATGATTTTGTCAAAATCACCCAGGGCCTCAATCTCGGCCATTTCTTCTTCGGTCAAATACTTTTCCGCCATAGCGCGCAGCCAATCGGCCGGGATTTCCGCTTCATCAACACCAAAAATATCGTCCAGATAGTCAATGCCGCGAAACACATGTGAAAAGACCTGGTCAAATTTGTCGAGATCACGTTCATCTTTGACCAGAGCCGTCCGCGCAAGATAGTAAAACCCATCAATACTGTCGCCTGGAATGTCTTTATCAACGCCTTCAATCAGAGTCAGATATTCCCGGATGGACACCGGGATTTTTGCGGCTCTTAGCTCTGAGAAAAATCTTTGAAACATGGCTATGGCTTAGTGCTTTGCGCCATGCCTGACAAGAGGTCGCTGTTATCCCTCGATCACATAATCCGGGTCAGTGATCGCAAAAAAGGCCGGTTTGGCTTCGCCGTTGCGATCAAATAATAATGGATGATTGCTGCGCGACACAGGGCTTGAATTTAACCAGCTGTCACTATCCCGAACGCCCCAAAAAGTGACAGATTCGACGTTGGGGCGGGCAATTAGCCCGTCCATGACGGATTTGACCAAGCGTGCGTGATCCGCAAGCAGCGACGCAGGCGCTTCCGCACCGATATCGGCTTGGCAGCCCGTGTTTGATTCCCAGCATGATCCGGGGTCATTATAGCAGTTAATATCCATCTCAGTGATATGGGTAACGAGGTTTGGAAATTCGCGATTAAATGCATCAACAGCCCCTAAAACGCTATTCACATCGGCCGTTAAGGGGAGGTGGCATTGATGTCCAATGCCGTCTATCGGGACTCCACGATCCAGGAGTCGCCGTACAATCTCGATCATCCAGCCTTGGATCATCGGGTCTCCGGTATTGTCTTCATTGATAAATAGTCTCGCATTTTGATTGGCTTCCCGCGCAGCCTGAAAAGCCCAATCTATGTAATCGGCATTTCCAACAGCATTAAACCAGCCTGAGCGGCGATCGGGGCCGATTCCGTCGCTGCCCCGGTATATATCTCGCGACACGACCTCATTCGCCACGTCCCAGTCGTCGACTCGTCCCCGGAAATGATCAACAACCGTCGAGACATAATTTTCGAGACGAGCTCGAATTTGAGTGGGCGTACCCTGCAGGAAATAATCGGGCGTTGATTCATGCCAGAGCAGGGCATGCCCACGAACTCTCATTCCGTTGTCGAGAGCCCAATTTACAATGCGGTCCGCCTCTGTGAAGTTAAACTCGCCTTCACGCGGCGCGATATTGTTGGCTTTAAGGCTCCATTCCGGCGTTATAGAATTGAACTGGTCTATCGCAATGTCAGCAGACTGATCATTGGGATTTATACGCGAAACCCCGACCGCAGTACCGACACTGAAATTTGAGGCAAAAGCATCCCGTAACTGTCCTGTGGCCATCTCAGATGACGTTCCGCCAGTTCCGGAATTGCCATCAGTTGACCCAGAGGTCGTCGGAGGAGGAGCGGGTGCCGTCGTCCCGGTCGCTGTTGGGGCCGGGCTCGCGCCGCCGCCGCCACAAGCTGCTAACAAACAGGCTCCACCACCTGCCAATAGCCGCAATCGATCTCTTGCTGAGAATTCTGCCATTTTTATATTTCCCACATCCAGCCAAATGTGGAATTGTCATAGGCGAAAACCCTAAAGTAACGGTGAAAACGAACTTAAACAGTTCTTAGCTATAAAGTGGATTGAAGCGATACGTTCGCAATTATTTAACCGCCACATTCCCCGCGCGAAACGATGCTGACGCCTTTGGCATTGGCCGCGCATTCATTGGAATAGGTCACACCGTCACATCCGCAAACCGGATCAAATTGCAAGGTACAAAGCTCGGGCTTGGGGGTGCAGATGCCGGTCTGATCCGCCGCACCGCATTGTTGCTCGGGCCCCATACGGCAAAAATCGACCTTACTGGCACAGACTGTGCCGACAATCCCGCCACAAACTTCACCGGTGAGAGCCAAGGGACGGCCCGGCGTATCAGGCGCCGGCGCAGTGGCCGCGCAGGCGGTCATGAAGAAGATTGAAAAAAGTAACGCCCCGTATTTCATCATATTATGATCCCGTTCTGACATCCGTTTCTATGCGCGCAGCCAGCTCCGGGTCAAGTCTTAGCGCCATGGCCAGATTATCCAAATAATCCCGTTCTTTGGGATTAAGGCCGTCGGCAACCCGGCAAGAGACAGCATAAATTTCGCGCTCGGCCTGTTCGCTATCGGCTAAGCGGGCGATTTCGCGCGGATCAGGGTCTTGATCAAGAATGCCGGACAGCAGTTCTTCGGACGCACCGTCATGGGCTTTGATCAGGGCGATTTCGTCCGTATGAATTTCACCGTCCGCCTTGGCGGCTGCGACCATGGCGCGGAGCAGGGATTCAGCGCGAACTTCGGCCTTGGGACCTTTGATCAGGCCAACAACTTCGTCCTTCCAGTTTTCGGGCATTTTTCCGCCGTTTTTCTGATAGGCTTTATAGGCCACTGTGCCGAGCCCGGCGAGCCCGCCCATCACCGCGAGTTTCCGACCCGAACGCGAGGACAGTAACAACGCCAAAGCGCCCGCGGCCGCCCCCGCTCCAACGCCCTTGCGCAGGGCGTCGCGGATCGCAGCGGTATCTTCTAGGTCGAGCTTGTCAATCAAAACATCTTCACCCTTGGCGGCAATATCCTTGGCTTTATCGGTCAGGCCTTCGCTTTGGGCGCGGCCTTTTTTCACTAGATCCTTGCCTGAGGCGAGTATTTGTTCCAGCAATTCTTGCGTATTCAGTTCGGCTGTGCTCATGGGGCTCTCCTTTTCACCTGATCCCTATATAGGCGCTTTTGCGCAATTGCACATGAATACAGGGTGAGCGAGGGGGGCGAGAAGCTTCTTAACCCGCTCATATAGCGCGGAAAGGGAAATAGGCGGTCAAGGCGAGTGGCGCTAAAAATCTTTGAATATAAGCCATCCCGTCATTCTCGCCCTTGAGACGGGAATCCATGGATGACCGGGGCGAGCCCGGTCATGACGTTGAAACGGGTGGATGTTGTCCCACGACCAACCAAATGTGGTTTTCGACGGATTACGCAGGCGAAGTATCGCGTATCACATTGCGCCGTCGTTCAATGCGCACTACCACGCACCCATGAAAACATTCATTCTGACCGCACTTGCCCTGATGGCTTTTGCCGCCAATTCCTTGTTGGCGCGGGCCGGGTTGGTCAATCCGGATATGGGCGCGGAAGAGTTCACCCTGATCCGCCTGATCGCGGGGGCGGTGACGCTCGCGCTTTTGGTAACAATCATGCCCAAAGAGGGCAATGGCACACCGCGCGGGTCATGGTGGGGCGGGGGGAGCTTGCTTTTATATGCATTGATGTTTTCGCTTGCCTATGTGTCACTGGATACGGGCTTTGGGGCGCTATGTCTGTTTACCGTCGTCCAGCTCACGATATTGGGCGAAGCCGCTTATCGGCGCGACCTGAGCCGGTGGCAGGTCATTGGAGCTCTAATCGCCTTTGCTGGGTTTGTTTATCTGGTTCAGCCCAGCCTGGGGACGCCGGATGTGTCCGGGATTATCATGATGGCAATGTCCGGTTTTGGCTGGGGGATATACACAGTCTTGGGCCGCGGGGCCAAGGCACCTCTTGTGATGACGGCGGGTAATTTCTGGCGGGCGGCCCTTTTGGCTTTGACGCTTTTGATATTGATTTTGCCGTCTCCGACCCTGACGCAAAACGGCATCCTATTTGCGGTCATTTCGGGGGCGATCACATCGGGTTGCGGCTATGCGGTTTGGTATGCGGTTCTGCCCCGGCTGAGCCGTGCCATGACTGCGTCTAGTCAGCTATTAGTGCCACCACTGGCGGCCATTATGGGCTGGGCGTTGCTCGGCGAAATATTAACCCTGCGCCTCATGATTGCGACGCTGATCATTTTGGCAGGGTTGTATATTGTGGCGCTGCGTCCAAGACGTCATGTTACGGCTACGAGACGTTGAATCTGTTTACTTAAGGGTGTAAGTGACTGAAAAAAATACAAAAATGTGATTTACAACAGGTTTTGAATTTTGCTAGAGAGATCGCGCGGGCGTCCTTAAAAAAGTTGTTGGGGGACGACGTGGACGAAAAATCACTTGAAGGAATTTTGACGCTATTTGCGTTTGTGGTCTTGGTTGATCGAAAGGTCCGGACTGTCGAGGTCGAATGTTTTGCTGACTCGGTGGAGCGGATCAGCGAATATTTCAAGCCCGAATACCGAATGAGCCGGGATCAGCTCACACGCTGGTTTCGATCACGGCGGAAAGCATTTCTTGAACAGCTTGAAAATGCGGGATCGTCGCAACCCTTATGGGATAGTGTGTTTTCGCTCGAAGACTTTCCCTATAAAGAGGAACTCTTATTTGCGATGTTGAACATCGCCAAAAGCGACGCTGAATATCACGATCTCGAAAAACAAATGATCCGAAAAGCCTCAACGGCCTGGGACCTCAAATTGATTGAATAAAGCCGGGCGGCTACGCGCCCATCCTGGACCCGTCGAATAGGGCGTCACTCGGAGAATGCGATATCGAAATTTAGGTGCAAAATGTTGCCCGTCTTGATTGTTCTTCAATCCCATTCGAATTCGTAAGCGCCTTGTGACACTCTCGCTCGAAAAACCGAGTGCTCGTATGTAATTTTTGAAATTGACTTGAGATTGCGTGCCCTTACTGTTTTGTGATGAGCATTTCTATATCTTTCGACGTTGATGAAATCAAAGAATGTGAAGATCCTTCCAGAGTTGTACCAAAGGGAAAGATCAATATACGATTTAATCCGGATCTTATTTTTTCAATGCATGGCGATCTAATTCTGAGTTTTGATGTTTTGCTGGCCGAAAGTTTACGAGTGATTTTAGGTTCAAAATCCAGAGGTCAAATATTCGATATGTATCACATTGAAATTATCGGGCTGACATTAGCGGAGGATTGGCAATTCCAAATTAATGTCTTTGAAAACCGTCAAAAATTTGATTCTCATATTTCATGCTTTCAAACATTAATTCCATCGATAGAATGGTTGTTGGAAATTGCAAAATCCTGTCGCAATTTTCAGGAAAAGCCGGGGATAGAGCGTGAGATTGTTTTGCGTGCGAAAAGCGGGGGCTTAATCGCCTTAACGGATGTAATGGTGTCGTCATGAAGTTTCTGAAATTCCTATTGGCCCTGTTTATACTGGCGGTGGCGGCGACCGTGATCTGGCTGTGGACGCCGGGCGGGGCCAAGGTTGACGAAGCGGCGATCCGTCAAACGGCCGCGGAATATAATACCCGTATCATTCGTGATAATTGGGGGGTTGCCCATATCTTTGGCAAAACCGATCCGGATACGTCCTTTGGTCTGGGCTATTCTCACGGCGAGGATGACTGGGCAACGATCCAGGAGGTGGTGCTAGCGGCGCGGGGGATGAGCGCCCAATATAAAGGCAAAGACGTCGCCCCGGCCGATTATCTTTATGATTTGTTCAAGGTCGAAGAGGCGGTGATCGAAAAGGCGCCGACCCATTTGCGGGCCGATACCCGCGCCATGGCCAAGGCCTATGCGGACGGGTTAAATCTCTATGCCATTGAAAACCCTGGGAACACGTTACCGGGTTTGTTACCGGTCACGGAAAAGGACGTGCTGGCGGGTTTTACCTGGGCGACACCTTTTTTCTTTCGGATGGATGAAACAATAGCGGAATTATTTGCCGCTGAAGACCGCCCGAGCGTATCCCCCTGGCAGCAGGAAAGCCGGCTGGACCGCAGCATGCCCGAAGCCGTGCGCGGGTCTAATGCCTTTGCCGTCGCGCCGTCGCGATCTGAGGATGGTCATACGCGCCTAGTCGTCAATTCCCATCAGCCATTTGTCGGGCCTTATGCCTGGTTCGAGGCCCATGTCGTCTCAGAAAGCGGATATAATGTTGCTGGGGCGGGATTTCCCGGAACGCCGGTTTTGACCCAGGGCGTCACCCCTCATCATGGCTGGGCACAGACGGTCAACCGGCCTGATCTGATTGATATTTACGCGTTGGAAGTCGATAAAGATAAAAAGCCGACCCAATATAAGCTCGACGGGGAATGGGTTGATTTTGAACGCTCCAAATCAAAGTTTCGGGTCAAACTTTTTGGGCCGTTTTCTTTGCCGGTGACCCGCGACGTGCTTTGGTCCAAACACGGACCCGTGCTTGAGGCCCCGACCGGATTTTACGCCTTACGATTTGCCGGGCTGCAAGCTGTCGGCAATGTCGAACAGTGGTATGATATGGGCAAGGCGACGTCTCTGTCCGAATGGCAGGCCACCCTGGCGGAGAATGAAATCCTGTCGTTTAACATGGTTTATGCGGATAAGAACGGCAATATCGGCGAGGTCTATAACGCCAAAATGCCGGACCGGATTGAGGGGCCGAACTGGCTTGAGATATTGCCCGGCGATGACAGTCGCTTGATCTGGACAGGATATCGGGATCATTCCGATCTGCCGCAGATTTATAACCCGCCCAGTGGCTGGCTGTTTTCGGCCAATTCAACGCCGTTTCGAATAACCGATCCTGAATTTGACAATAAACGCGAAAACTATTCTGAAACCTTCGGCATTGAAACGCGCATGACTAATCGGGCTCGTCAATCTTTGGCGCAATTCGTTCAGGACAAGGCGATTTCTGCCGAAGAGCTTTTGCGCTACCGCGCCAACGGCCACTACAATCCCGATACTCATATCCGACAGATGCAGGCTGAAATCGCAGCCATGGAATTTGACGACGAGACCCTGCAAAAGGCCCAACGCCTGATCAAAAACTGGAACGGCTCGACCGAGATCGCGGATCGCCGCACCGCCATTGTGGTGCTGACGGGCATGCATGCCAAGGGCTATGAGTTTATTGAGGATAAAATGCCGCTTGAGGATGCGTTGCAGGAAGCCTCAGACGATCTCATCACCGTATTTGGCCGGCTCGATCCACCCTGGGGCGAAGTCAATCGTCTGCGCCGCGGCGATGTGGATCTGCCTTTGCGCGGCGGTCCCGATACGCTCCGCGCGATCTATGGTCACTATGAAAACTTTGTCGAGAATAAAGGCCTGACGGCAGTCGCCGGTGATACGCATATCATGGTCGCAGATTGGGATGAAAATGGGGATTTGTCGCTTCAGACCATACATCAATTCGGCGCGGCGACACTCGATAAAGCATCCCCACACTATGCCGATCAGGCGCCTTTATTTGCGCGCGGCGAGTATAAAAACATGCCCATGACCCTCGAAGAGGTTTTGCCGCTGGCGACGCGGGATTATCGGCCTGGTCAATAAAAAACCCCGCGCCGAAGCCCGGGGTCGATCATTGGGAAATGATCATCTCTAATTGATTGTGTAGACAATCCCCAGACG
>JAHDDX010000052.1 GCA_020629135.1 Hellea sp. | reverse complement strand
TTATGAATTTGAGCTGTGCCGCTTTGCTTTTGGCGTCAGCTTCGGGGTCATTGCCGACCGTATAGCCCTGCCCCAGACATCCGCCGACAAGCTGTCCTAATCCAGCGCGCACGGCGGCGCGTTCTTCGCGTGTCATATCCGGTTCGGGCTGGAAATCACTATTTTGACCATCGACAAGAAACACGCCCGTTTCCGGTGCCCAGGTAAATTCGCAGCCGCGAATAAAGGCGCCGCCAAATTCGGATTTAGGGGCCGCGTTCTCCCAGGCATGGCCTGCACCGGCAATGATCGTGGCGGTGACTTCGCTGCCGCCCGTGAGTAAATTCTTTTGAACCTCTTCGCAAGTCGCCGGGTCGACGGAATTATCCGCATCCCCGTAAACGGCCAGATAAGGCGCGCCTGTTGTCGTCCAAGCGCCTGTGTTTTGATGACAGGGTCCGTAAATATCCATATGCAGTGCAAAGGGCGCGGTCTCCGGGGCCATGATATCTTTGATCCGTCGGTCCAGCGTGTATCGCGTGGCCATGCCGCCATAGGAATATCCGGTCACACCGATCCGGTTGGCGTCGATCGCTGGATGGGTTGCTAATATTTTCAAGGCCGCATAGGCATCGGCGATGATGTCGACCTCGGTCGCGGCCATGGTTTTCATGACATAGGGTGTGTCATCGGTGACGCCGCGCGGGCTGTAATAATCAACGACAAATCCCGCCACGCCGTTATCCGCAAACCAATCGGCATAGGTAAACTCGCGCCCCTCTTGAATGCCGCCACTGCCATGAAGAATGACCATGGCGGGTACGGGATTTTCCGAATTTGCGCCCTCTGGCAGAACCAGCGTGCCCTTGCCCGTCGCGCTCGGCAGAGCGTCATAACCGTTCAAGACCCGCGAGAAATCATAAGGGTTTTTGGTCGGGAAATAGATCACACCTTGATCGGCTTCGTCCAGCTTGGTGACCGGGTCAGGCAAGGCCGGCAAAGGTGGCAACGGCAAAGACGCATACTCGGCTTTTGGCGTTGGCTCTGGCGCTTCGACAGGCTTGTCCTCGGCCGCATTGGAGCAAGAGGCGATGGACAACAGGGCAAAAGATAAAAACAGATTACGCATCATTGACTGCCATTTCATTGTGATTGTTTCTGGATAGGAAAATATACAAGGCGGGCAAAACGCCGCCGATGGCCACCGCCAGATAAAGCGGCGCCGCGCCACCTGATCCCAACAACCGACCACCGATGACACCGCCCAAAACCATGGATATGCCAAATGTGGCCGGGACCAGTACCACAAGTTTCTTGGACGGATCAAATCGCGTGATCGCCGTCGTGGCGTAAAGACAGCCCAAGGTAAATCCAAATTCCCAAACCCAGCTTGAGACCATGAAGACTTTGAAATTCGGCGCTAGCCACAATCCCGCCACACCGATTAGGAGTATCGCAAGGGCCAAGAAATGTGGAAGTTTAAACCCGGCCCGCATTCCGATGATTGCCCCGACGGCGCCCGCGCCGCCGCCCAACCATTTCAGGACAAGGAACATTAGCCCGATTTCTTTTTCGGATGGATTAAACCCTTCTGCGATAACCGCCAGGAAGAAAAACAATGCCACATTGACCAAGAGATAGATCAGGAACAACCCGATCATAATCCAGGCGCGAGAGGCATCTGACCACTTCGGGTAGCTAATCTTGTCGCTTGTCGTTTCTCGTTTCGGGAACAGGAACGCCCCAAGCCCGAGCAGTCCGGTAAAAATAGCCATACCAATCATTGCGCCCGCAAAACCGTTCTTCGCAATAAAATACACTGGCAAGACATAGAGGAATGCGGCGATACTCCAAAGCTCAACGGAAAGCCGTGTACCGTAGGCACGCTCGAGATCCGGCATGTCTGCCAAAACCCGCGTTGCTAATCCAATAGCTAATGCACAGGCAAAACCGTAAACAGCGAAACTCCAAATCATGGAAGTCGGCGGTGCCTGACTGATGAAAAGGAAAGTTCCAATAGCAAAGCTGGCAAATAGAAAGGCGGCCAACTTCCAATTCACACGATCAACCCAGAACGGTGCCGTGATTGTTCCAATCAAATAGCCCCAACCCGCATTTGACGATAAGCTGCCAAGTTTTTCAGGCGTAAATCCAAATTCTTTTCCGGCCGCGCCTAGCAAAAGGGGCATCGTATTAAACACCAGCCCGCCAATGGCTGAGACCATTGAGACGGCAATGATCACCGGCATCAGGTTTTTAGCTTGGCCCATATTAGTAGACTTTGGCCTCGCTGAAGGTCGGCGGCGCGCCTAGCATGTCGCGATATGATGGCGGTTCTTTGCCTTCATCTTTTAGATCATAACGCTGGGCGATTTCCGCGCCGATCAAGACCTTTCCGCTCAGCTCCTGGGCTTTGGGATCCGATGCAATCGCATGCACGATATGCCCTGTAAATTCCGGACTTTCGGCGACGGCCATAAGGTCTTTATATTGCTCAGGATGAACTTCGGCAGCCTCAAGCGCGCGCTCGGTTTTAAGCGGCCCCATCCAGATCGATACGGCCTGAACATTAAACTCTTCTAGATCGATCGCCATGTCATGGGCGAATTTATCAACGCCTGCCTTTTGTGCCCCATAAGCCGGGCCGTGCATATAGCAGGTCCCGCCAAAAGAGGACCCAAACGCGATCAGGCCGGATTTTTGTTCGGCCATAATTTTCGCCGCATGCCAGCTCGCTACATAGGCCGAACGTAAACCCACATCGAGAATTTTCTGCGCCGCCAGTTCCTTTTCCCAAAACGGTTTGGGCTCGATCAATTGATGGTGAATGAAAGTGGCGTTATTGAATAGAACGTCAAGACGTCCCTGCTCGGTCATGATTTGTTTGAAAATGCCTTCGACGGCAGCATCATCGGCACTGTCACAAATGACGCCGATCCCCTTGCCCCCGGCATCCGTGCATTGCTGGGCCGTTTCGGCGACAGATCCCGGCAGCACGGTTCCATGCCAACCTTTATCTGTGCCTACGGTTTTGGTACGCCCCGTTACGTAAACCGTCATACCTTTTTGCGCGAGACCGATGGCGATGCCCTTTCCGGCCCCACGACTAGCGCCGGTTACCAAAGCGACTTTCGGTTCTGACATAAATTCCTCCACCATTTTTCCCATAGTAACAAATCACCCTAACTGCGCAATATTTTCTTGGCTTTGCTACGAAATTGTTGCACTTTCCATCTATATTATCTCATTTTGCGTAATTTTTTGAACAAAAACCCACGAATTTGAACATGACCCCAGACGATCCTCATTGGTATTCCAGCGTCGAGCCCACACTTAAGGCACAAAAGCTGTCCGACATAAACTGGGACCATGAAGCCGACGTAGTGGTCGTTGGTTTAGGCGGCGCCGGTGTCGCCTGCGCCTTGCAATCTCTTGAATTAGGAAACTCAATTATAGCCGTCGACAAATTTGCCGGAGGCGGCGCCACGCAAGCCAGCGGCGGCGTGATCTATGCAGGCGGCGGCACGTCTATTCAAAAGGAAGCTGGCGTCAAAGACACGCCAAAAAACATGTTCAACTATCTGAAGATGGAAATTGGCAATATAGTTTCCGATAAATGCCTTAAAGACTTTTGCGACCGCAGCGCAGAAACCATTGACTGGATGCGCGGTAACGGCGTCGATATGCGGCCAACCTTGTGGGATAAGAAAACTTCATTTCCTGGCCCGACTTATTTTCTATATCATTCCGATAACAGCCTGATCCCGAGCTATATGAAAAAAGCAAAACCCGCGGCCCGCGGCCACAGAGGTTATGCCCCGCTTGAGCAAAGCAAAAAGGCCACCAATCTCGGCGGAGCGTTTTATCACCCGCTGAAACAGGCCGCTATCGGCCATGGTATGAGTTTCATGGATTACACAGAAGCGCGGCAAATGATCGTGAATAAACAAGGCCATGTCATTGGCGTTCGATGCTTACAATTCGAGAATTCGGGCGACAAAGCCCAATATCTAAAACTTAGGGAAAAAGCCCACAAATTGATGGCCAAATTTCCCCCGATCATTCCCGGGTCTAAATTTTTCCTCAGGCGTGCCATTAAAATGCTAAAGCAGGCCGAAGCCCTCGAGGCCGGACGCAAATCAATATTCATTCGCGCCAAGAAAGGCGTGCTTCTTTCGTCGGGTGGTTTCGTCTTTAACACGCAAATGCTGGGGCACTATGCACCGAAATACCGACGGGCTTATCCGCTTGGGACAGACGGAGATAACGGCGCCGGCATTCGCCTGGGCCAAACCGTTGGTGGTGCCATCGGGAATATGGACCGTATGACCGCCTGGCGTTTTATCAATCCGCCGCTATCATTTGCCAAGGGCCTGATTGTCAATCAGGACGGCGAAAGGTTCATCAATGAAATGGTTTACGGGGCAACCCTGGGCGTCGAAATGGTTGAGAATCAGGACGGTGAGGCCTGGTTGATAATGGACACTCCCTTACTCAAACAGGCCCTACAGGATGTCAGCGGCGACAAGGCGCTCGACTTTCAAAGACAGCTTGCACAACTCAATGCCCGTTTTGGCGCCAAAAAAGCGAAGACAATTGAAGCCTTGGCCAAGAAAATCGGCCTGCCGCCCGAGAAACTTACCAGGCAGATCGCGTCTTATAACAACCGGGCAACCACCGACGACGACCCCTATGCCAAGCCAGCAGATGATATCGGCACAATCGAAACCTCGCCGTTTATTGCAATTAATATTGGCCTTTCTGCCGCACTGTTTCCCTGCCCGGCTTTGACTTTGGGCGGTTTAGTCGTCAATGAGACGACCGGGCAGGTCCTAACGGACGATAAGAAAGCGATCAAAGGCCTGTATGCGGCCGGTCGCAACGCCATCGGTGTCGCGTCTTGGAACTATATCAGCGGGCTTTCGATTGCAGATGGAATTTATTCGGGACGACGCGCGGCCCGGGCCATGGCCGATTAATTAATCCTTGGCCGGAACCATAATTTTCGCCAGGCGATTATTATATTTAATCACATCAACGGCTACCGTGCTTTCGACGTGACGGACACCCGGCAAATCCAAAATTTGATTACTGGCCACCTGATGAACCGCTTGCAGACCTTCAAATAATCCAATCGCCAGAATATCAAACCGCCCTAATAAGATTATCACGGCATTGATATCCGCGATTTTAGACACCTGATCTGCGACATCTTTTATTTTATCCTGTTCAGCGTGAATGCCAATATAAGCAAGTTGCGGCCGATCAAGCTGGGACATATTGGTAACAGCCGTAAATCGGATGAAGTTTTCCTCTTCCAGGCGCTTGACCCGTGAGCGGATAGTCCCCTCGGTAAATCCAAGCTCATTAGCAATTTTACGATTGGACAGACGTGCGTCCTGCGACAGCAAATCTATAATCTGGCGATCCAGATCGTCTATATTGTAATCCCGCATCAGATTGGCGCCACATCAAAATCAAATTTTATTATATCCACGGCAAAAGATGGGTCGAGACTGCGGACCCCTTTGACCTTTGATAGCTTTTCCAAAAGGAAACTGCCGAGATGTTCCGTACTGGGCAGCGTGACCAATATTTCGATATCATGCTTTCCGCTGACCAGCTGAACACTGGCGACTTCATCGAGTTTAGCGAGGTCTTCAGCAACGTCATTAGCCCGGCGCCCTTTGACATCAATCCCGACGATCAGAAGGATGTTGTAGTTATAAGCCGAAAAGTCAGACACAGCGACTATGCGCATGGCCTTAGCCTGCTCCATGCGTCGAATACGTGTCGCTACCATATTGGCAGACACATCCAACATTTCAGCAATCTTATGATTGCTGGTCCGCCCGTCCTTTTTCAAAATCTCGATGATCGAGAGATCAAGGTCGGAAAATTCATATTGTGCTTCGCTCATATTCGTTTTCTTCTCACACAGCGCTGAAAGGACGCCACTAGCAAAAGTGCGCATTTTTTACCACCTTTTTCTACGCATTTGTGAGTTTTTCTGGCATAATTTTGCTGTTTTGCGTAATTTTTATCTTTTCACTGGCCTTGAAGCATCAGGTTGATTAAGTCGAAGTCATGCGTTTGCGACATATTGAGATTTTTCATGCCGTATATGTGACAGGATCCGTGAGCGGAGCCGCCCGTGCGCTCAACGTCTCTCAGCCCACTGTCAGTAAAGTCCTGCGCCATGCTGAATCACAATTGGGTTTTGAACTTTTTCACCGAGAAAAGGGCCGTATCTCGCCGACAGAGAAAGGTGAACTCCTTTTTGAACAAACCCTTCCCGTTTTTGAACAAATCAACGAGTTACGAAAATACGCATCCATGCTATCTTCGACAAGAATTGGTCAGCTTCGATTAGCCATGACACCGGCCTTCAGTCTTGAAGTCGTCCCGAAGGTTCTCACGGAATTTGCAAAACTGCATCCTGATGTTTCAATCGAAGTTGAGACCCTGCACGCCTTTCAGATATCGAAAGCCATCCTGAGCAATTCCGTTGATCTGGGATTAGTCTACGAGGCCGTTGAAACGCCGGGACTTAAAGTCGAGCCAATGGGCAAGACTCGTTTTGTTTGCGTTTCATCGGAGTCGA
Source organism: Hellea sp. (assembly GCA_020629135.1). GTDB lineage: Bacteria > Pseudomonadota > Alphaproteobacteria > Caulobacterales > Maricaulaceae > JACOMS01. Next base: position 13,985 of record JAHDDX010000052.1, on the reverse strand, counting down.
TTATTTTTTCGAACACAACAATTTCCATCACAGATTTGCAAGACCAGCCCCTTATCGAACTCAACTCTAAAAGTCCTCTGGGCCAAATGTTGAAAAACAAATTATATGAAGCCTGGGGCAAACGGCCCGAAAGCCAATTTCTTGCTGAAACTTATCATTTGGCAAAAAGACTGGCCGCGCAAGGCGCCGGCGTAGCCATTATAGACAACATAACCGCGCAATCGGGTCAAACCGACGGGTTAAATGTATTCGAGATCGATGATCTTCCAAATATTCGCATCGACCTGGTTTCACGAAATAATGAACCTCTCTCAGGATATAAGGCAGACTTTTCGCGACTCTTGCGAAAAGCTATATCTAAATTTTAACCATAATAAGTTTATTGAGCCCCCTTAACCTATAGACGCTAGCTATAGCTTTGCGATAAATTTATATTTGATTTTATGCAATATTGCGCGCAATTTCGTCCCGAAGTCTATCAAGGGGAATTCAGATGACACATAGAAAACTCAGTAAAGCTCTCTTACTTTCATCCGCGATTGTCGGAGTTTCAGTCTCAGCGCAGGCGCAAGATTCGGCGACAAATACTTATGAAGATGAAGTGATTGTTGTTGGCACACAAATCAAAGGATCGGATATCGCAGGTATCCTTCCCGTTACATCCCTGAGTGCCGAGGATATTGAAATCACCGGCGCGGTCAGTGGTGACGAGTTACTACAAGCAATCCCTCAGCTTGGAGATGTCACATTCCGTGAAGGCCGCTTTACCGGTGTTAACGGTGCGCGCGGCGATGTCGGCTCTATTAACCTTCGTGGCGTCGGCGATGGCAACACCCTTGTGCTGTTAAATGGTCGTAGATTAGTAAACCACCCCGGCACACAGGCCGTTAACCAGACCCCTGTTGTGTCCGTTAACTCGAACGCGCTGCCCGTCACAGGTGTTAAGCGCCTAGAGGTTCTTAGAGACGGCGCCTCCGCGGTTTACGGTACGGACGCGGTCGCGGGTGTTGTAAATACCATTCTGGATGACAATTATGATGGCCTGCGGGTTCAACTGCAATATGGCACATCGGAAGGCACGAGCCTTGATGAAACATCAGGGACTTTCAAATGGGGTAAAGATTTCAATGGCGGAAGCACCAATATTTCCGTTTTCGGCAACGTCATGCTTCGTAACGGCATGCCGGCAACCGATTTGCGGAATTCATCAACCGAAGACCTCCGAACGTTTTTTGTAGGCACACCGTTTGAAGGTGACACACAACTCAGAAACCTGTCCACACAAACACAATTCGGCGAATTCGAAACCTTGGCAGGCGAACCCAGAATCCCAGGCGTTGGCGATGATGACTTCCATGTTCAGCCTGACACCTCTCCAGGATGTTTAGTTGACCTACCCGGTCCTGTTTGTATCGATAATGGGGGTTCAATTGACACGGCCTTACGGTTAGATCGCGCGCAATATCGTGATATTGTGGGTGATACAGATCGTTTCAACCTGTTCACTTTTTTCAATCACGAATTTAATTCTGGTATGGAATTCTTTGGTGAAGCTTCATACTACCATGCCGATTACAGTCGGGCCCGTGAAACAGCCCAACAATTGTCCAGCAACCGGGTCGTCATCCCTGCGACTGGCTTTTACAATCCCTTTGGCCAGGCAATCCGCATCATGGATTATAGACCACTGGACGTCGGTCAGCGGTTTGTTGATGTTAAAAATGACAGCTTCCGCTTATTAGGTGGTTTCCGAGGCACATGGGGTGAATGGGACTGGGAAGCCGCGGCTTTACATTCTGAGGCCACAACCAAAGACCGGACTAACCGGGTCAGTAACACACTGTTTCAGGAAGCTTTGGGCCGAACAGACGCCAGCGCTTATAACCCATTTGCAGGCGGCAACGTTCTCGACACTAACTCTCCAAATTTTGCAAATAGCCAGGCAACAATTGATAGCTTTATGGTCGACGTTCGTCGTGACGGCACCACTAAGCTCTCACTGGCCGACGCAAAAATTTCGAATCCAAACATTTTCAGCCTTCCAGGTGGTGACGTTGGTGTTGCCGCAGGCGTGGAATGGCGAAAAGAATCCTATCAGGATGACCGCGACAATCGTTTAGATGGAACGACTACGTTTACAGATGTTGTTACTGGATTAACAAATTTGTCAGACGTCATGGGTTCAAGCCCGACACCAGATACAAATGGTAGCCGCAACGTTATCGGTGGATTTATCGAATTAGCGGTTCCGCTCGTAAGCCCGGAAATGGAAATTCCTCTAATTTACTCTCTGGATATGCAATTGGCAGCGCGCGCAGAAGATTACTCTGACGTCGGCAGTGTATTAAAGCCCAAGATTGCGGGTTCCTGGTTCCCATTTGAAACTTTCCAAATTCGTGGCGCATATGCGGAAGGCTTCCGGGCACCAAACCTGGAGCAAATAAACGCGACAGCTATTCGCCGCGTAAACGGCAGTCGTGAAGATTGGATCTATTGCCACGCCCTGGCGAACGGAGCAGGCTTTTCCAATGACGACGCTTGTGACGGTGTATCAGTTGAAGGCGTTCGAAGTGGCGGACCATCGCTTCAGCCAGAAACAAACAAGAACTACTCTCTAGGTGCAACGTTCGAACCATCTGATAACTTAACCTTGACGGTAGACTGGTGGAAAATCAAACAAGACGGTCTTGTCGGATTATTCTCTGACCAAAACGAGATCTCTCTTGATTATTTGTTACGTCTCCAAGGCAGTTCAAATCCAAATGTTGTTCGGGCCACGCCTGATCCTGCCGATGCAGCTATCTTTACCGCGGCCGGCCTGGATCCTTCAGGTGCAGGGGAAATTCTGGAAGTCCGCCAACAGTTTAATAACTTGGACCAACGAACTTCCGAGGGCATCGACTTTGGCGCACAATACCAGTTCGAAACTGGAATTGGTGACTTTAAAGTAAAAGCCAATGCCGCCCATATTAAGACGTTCTTCCAAGATCCGTCTGCTGAAGGGCTAGCATTATTGGCTGCCAGAGACGCAGGAACTATCAGCTCTCTCGTTGATGTCGTTGCACAACAGGATTTGATCAAACAAAACGGAAACCCAGATTGGCGTTACACAGGTTCAATCAAATGGAACAATGGATCTTGGGGAGCTGGCGCTTTCTATAAATATGTAGGTCCAGTTGTTGATACGTCGACAAATAATGCAGACTTTGACGCCCTGCCAATCGGCTCGTTTGAAACTGTCAGCCTTTACGGGGACTACACATTTGAAGACGATAAGTACGGCGCCTTTAACAATGTCCGTGTCCGTCTTGGCGTCAGAAATATGTTTGATGTCAAGCCTCCTATTGCGGATGAATTTGCTCGCGGATATTTTGTGAGCTTGCACTCAAATCGTGGTCGCTACTGGTATGGCAGTATCCGCAAAGAGTTCTAATTAGCTCTCTATGCTAATAAGGGCCGGTTCCCCTCCGGCCCTTTTTTATCTCTTGCATTGCAAGACTACGGGGGAGTTGTGACTGGATGAAAGCAAAATAATGCATATCGGAGTATTGGGTGCTGGCGTCATTGGAAGCTCTACCGCTTATGCATTGGCACGCCAAGGACACCAAGTCACCGTCATAGAAAAAAACAGCCAAGTGGCTTCCGAAGCCAGCCATGCCAATGGCGCACAACTTTCCTATAGCTATGTTGATCCGTTTGCTGGCCCCGCAACATTAAAATCTCTGCCCCGCTATCTTCTTGGGCTGGATCATGGCGCCCAACTCAACTTCTCATTATCGCCTGCATATCTGTCCTGGGGCCTGCGCTTTTTAGGTCAATGTTCTACCAACAAACAAACAGCCAATCTTCGTTCGCGATCAATCTTATCGCTGGAATCCATGCAGACCTTTGCAAAATTTCAAGACGAAGTTCCCGGATTAAAATTGAACAAAACGGGAACCGGAAAACTGGTCTTAATTGACAATGATCAAAATCTGACATCCCTCGAACGAGCCGCTGAAACATATACACAACTGGGTCTGGAACGCGAAATTCTGCGCCGAAAAGAATGCGAGGATTTAGAACCCGCCCTGGCTGATTACTCAAGCGAATTCGCTGGCGCTATCTATTCGCCGTCTGATTTTGCACTTGATCCGGTCATTTATTGCAAGGCATTGAAAACGGCTTGCGAAGCATCCGGTGTCTCTTTTCAGTTTGAAACAGAAGTTCACACAATTTCTCAAAAAAATGGAAAGCTGGACCGACTTTCAACCAGCAAAGGCGAAATGCATTTTGATTCTATTGTCGTGTGTTTGGGCAATCACTCTAAATCCGTGATGCAAGAATTAGGAATAAACTTACCAATATTCGGCTTTCAAGGATACAGCTTGACATTGCCTGATACCGAATCTTCCCCAAAGGTTAGCATTACGGCTCTCTCGGACAAGATTGTCTTTGCCAAGTTAAAGAACTCAGTCCGAATTGCAGGTTTTCTGGATGCGAACCAATCAAATAAAAAAACCGATAAACGAATAAATCAATTAGCGACACTCGCGCAGCGTCTTTGGCCTTCTATCGCGGATTTCGAAAACCCGATCAAAACCTGGACTCATTATCGCCCAATGACACCCTCAGGCGTACCGATCATAGGCGAAACCAAAGTCAAAAATCTGTTTGTTAATGCTGGGCATGGGTCATTAGGATATACTTTTGCAGCTGGAAGTGCGCAGCGAATTGCAGATGCAATTGGATATCCACTCAACAATTACAAACAGGTCACGGGGATTTAAATTATGCGAAACATCAAAACTTTTGTCGGTTGTGTCGGGCTCGTTGTTTCCGCTTGCACGACGATCCCTGACACGTTGAAGTCGGACAAAACCCTTCCGGTTCTCGATAGCGCGCCACTATGTGAAAATGCCAGCGCAAAGATTTCAATTAGCTATCCGACGGCGCGTATAAACAACTGCCGTGTACAATCCTCAAACAAATTTGAATTTACAATTACGCCTGAAAATACACCGATAAACAATAGTGCCTGGTTCGGCTTTCGGGTTGACCCGAAGTCCAGTTCCACCCTTAGAGCGACTATTAAATACAAGGACGGCACCCATCGCTACCAACCGAAAATCAGCTATGACGGGGTTAAATGGGAGCTACTGCCATCAAGTCGTGTAGATATGAAAAACAAATCGGAAGTCGAACTTCGCCTGCCCCTCTCAAACAGGCCCTTTTTGGTATCCGCACAAGAAATACTGACCAAGGACGCGCACGATAATTGGAGCCGTCAGATGAGCGCCAAGCCATTTGTCTCCATGTCTCAGATCGGACAATCGGTTGATGACAATCCCATTTCTATGCTGACCGTAGAGACGCAAAAAGACATCAAGAAACCCTATGTGATTTTGGTTGGGCGACAGCATCCGCCTGAATTGACCGGGGCCTTAGCCCTAATGCCATTTGCCGAGACCGTATTAGGCGACAGCCCACTTGCAGACGAATTTCGTAAAAAGTTCAACCTGCTAATAGTGCCTAATTTAAACCCGGACGGCGTGACCGCTGGCAATTGGCGTCACAATAAAAATGGGAAAGACTTGAACCGGGACTGGGGCCCATTTACGGAACCGGAAACTCAGTCCGTCAAATCGGAACTCGATAAATTGGATAGATCTGGCGACAAGGTCATGTTTTTCCTGGATTTTCATTCAACGCGCGAGAACGTCCTTTATACGCAAACCGACGACGAACCTACCAAGCCTGCCAATTTTGCTCATAACTGGGTTACGGCAGTCGACGACCGTCTGGATGATGCGGTTTACCCCTTTACCCGAAAACCCAGCCCGAATACCGGACGGCCGGTTTCCAAAAACTATATGTATGATCGTTACGGGATTCCAGCGATTACATATGAGGTTGGAGACCACACCAATCGCAAAGCCTTGTCTGATGCGGCGGTCGTCTTTGCCGAAGAGATGATGTCGTTGCTGATCAAGGAATTAGATAAGTCGTGAAAACCACTCAACTAACATATCTAGTGGGCGCAGCGCTTGTATTTGGTCTTGTCGCCTGTACGCAATCTGTCGACGCCGACTATGTTTTAGTAAATGGCGATGTTTATCTCGGTGACAACTCACCGCCGGTTAAAACGGAAATTGCAATAAAGGATGATCAAATCATTCGGATCGGCCCAACCCAAAAGGTCGTAAAATCCGCAAAAATCATTGATGCAATGGGTCTTGCTATTTTGCCCGGCTTTATCGACCCGCATACCCACAGTATCGAAGAGCTCTCAAAAACGGACCCATATATTCGCCGTAACGCAAATTACCAAACTCAAGGTGTTACAACCGTATTTAATGGTAATGACGGCTATGGATATCCTGAGATAGGGCCGCAAATTTTATCGCTGGAAACCAACGGTATAGGTACGAATACGGCCCTGTTCATTGGTCATGGCGAATTGCGTAAATCCGTTATGGGCGGCGAAAACCGGGCACCGGACACCGGTGAACTTGAACAGATGAAATCCATTATCGCCCAGGATATGCGAGACGGCGCCTTGGGCCTCTCGACCGGATTATTTTACGCCCCAGGCAGTTTTGCCAAGACGTCTGAAATAATCGAGCTGGCTAGAGTCGTTGATGAATATGGCGGCATTTATGACAGCCATATCCGCGATGAGGCGACTTATAATATCGGATTGGAAGCCGCCGTAGATGAAGTAATTGAAATCGCTGAGCAAGCCGATATTCCCGTTCATATCGCGCATATTAAAGCACTTGGCGTCGATGTTTGGGGTAAGAGTGAGACATTAATTTCCAATATCGAGGCCGCGCAAGCCAGAGGCTTATCCGTTACGGCCGATCAATATCCCTGGCGTGCATCCGGCACCCGGATTTCCAATGCTATTTTACCGAGATGGGTGAAAGCCGGGACCGAAGACGAGTATCAACAGCGGCTTCGCAATCCGAAACTTCTGGATCAAATCATTCAGGAAAGCACTGAAAACCTAAGACGGCGCGGTGGAGCAGAAGCCATTCTTATCACTCAGGACAACTCCGACTGGCAAGGTAAAACTCTGGGTCAGGTTGCAGACGAAAATAATCTTACCCCTATTTTAATGGCCATAGAGATTGCCAAGAGCGGCGATGCCCGGATTGCCTCCTTTAACATGAACCCGACAGATGTGGAAAATTTTATGGTGCAGGATTGGGTTATGACCAGTTCTGACGGCAGTACAGGTCATCCAAGAAAGTTCGCGAGCTACCCGCAAAAATATCAGGAATATGTTATCGGCAAGAACCTTATGCCAATTGAGACGTTTTTTTACAAAAGCAGCGGTCTGGTCGCCGATACATTTGGACTATGTGACCGGGGGTATCTGCGCGAAGGCTATAAAGCGGACATCGCCATTATTGATCTTGAAAACTTTGAGGCCATGGCTGATTTTCAAAAAGCAGATGCGTTAAGCACTGGCGTTCAATATTTATTTGTCAATGGCACACCGGTTATTTCCGAGGGATCATCACAAGCTGAGCTGCCGGGCAAAGTTGTTAAGCGGTGCAAATAATAAAGGGGTAGGAGCCGATTATGTTGAATAAAATCATTGCCTTAGGTCTGGTTCTTGGACTCATCGTTGGCCTGGGCGCGGCCATGACCGACAATAGCATTCTCCATGCTATCGCGCGCGAATCCGCGCCGCTCGGCAAATTGTTTATTAATGCGATTAAAATGGTGGTTATCCCACTCGTTGTCTCAGTGATTTTTGCCAGTGTCGCTCGGTTAGGTGACCCAAGCAAGCTTGGCAAAATCGGGGGCATGACCCTCGCCTTTTACTGGATCACGCTCATTCCAGCGATCATCATCGGCATGGTCGTGATGACCGTTGGCTTACGATTTGCCCCTGACATAGAAATGCCAGCCGCCGAAGCGACAGAAATCCCGCATTTGCAAAGCCTGACCGATTTTATAGTCAGCCTGGTCCCGGCTAATCCATTCGCCGCGGCATCTAACGGCGCCTTATTGCCGCTTATCGTCTTTACCGCCTTGGTCGCGGCGGCCACGGGGACCCTGGATGCGGACCGGCGGGAGCGCATGATCACAGCCGCCGAAGATGTCAGTGAAGCGCTGATCAAACTCGTGTGGTGGATTTTATATACAGCCCCAATTGGTATTTTTGGGCTGGTCGCCCCGGCAACCGCCTTAATGGGGTGGAGCCTTATTCAAAGCCTCGGCATCTTCATAGTCTGTGTGTTTATTGGCCTGGTGGTATTGATGGCCGTATTGTTTTTGCCACTGCTATTATTCATCGGGAAAGTTGGCCCAGGGAAGTTCATCAAAAGCACAATGGGCGCTACGTCCGTGGCCTTTTCGACGACGAGTACAGCCGCAGCCATCCCCGTTTCATTGGAAGAAACCACAAAAAACCTGGGTGTATCGAATACGGTGGCAGACCTGCTTATTCCACTCGGGGCATCCCTATACAGACCCGGATCCGCTTTATTTCAGGGCGCGGCGATTGTGTTCCTCGCCCATATTTTTGATGTCCCGATTGCCATGGGCGCGGCTGGCGCAATTATTTTCGCCACATTTCTGGTCTCGCTAACGGTGGCACCCGTACCCTCCTCCAGCGTCGTGACCATGGCGCCCGCTTTGCAAGCCATTGGCGTACCGGTCAGCGGCCTGGCCTTCATTCTCGGTATTGACCGGATACCGGATATGATGCGGACTTGTGTAAACGTTTTGGGCCAAATATCGGCCGCAGTGCTGATTGACACGCGAAGTGGTCCCGATCCTTCGCCTGACGCCGTTTCTACGACTGAATAGCCCGATCGAGTAAATTCATGCCCTTTAGTTCTACTAAATATTCAACCGCATTGTTTGCCGGGCTCCTGGTCAGTTGCGCTACCGTTCCAACCGTTGACAAAGTGGCGGATACGAAAATTTCCGGAAATATCTCGATCGCAGATTCATCCAAAATTCCTGCTGGTATTTCAGTTTCAGTTAATGGCCAAAATTATGACCTGAATTCAGATGGCTCATTTCTGGCGGCAACACCCCATCAGGATTACTATCAAATCCAATTTTCGGGCCCGGATATTTTTACCTCAACTTACACTTTTTCAGAGACCGAATTAAAAGCCCCCAAAGGAGCTTTATCCGTTCCTGAGATCGAGCTTGTCGCCAAAACGCCTGAAAGACGTCTCCTCACCTTTGGCGGAGATTTCATGATGGGTCGCCGATATCTCGAACCACGCTGGAATGAGACGCCGTTAATTCGGCCAGAGACCCGCCTGAAAGATATGAAACATATCCTGGCACCCATGAAGCCCTATTTCGAACCCGCGGATTTTGCGGCGGTTAATCTGGAATCAATTTTAGCAGAAACTGAACCACCAGATTCCGCCCCTAAAAGTGTCGTGTTTTTCACGCACCCTGACGCCACTAAGGCCCTCGAATGGATGGGGACAGACTATGTCTCGCTCGGCAATAACCATACTTATGATTACGTCGAAGAAGGCTTGGATTTAACACTTAAAGCGCTCGCTAAATCAAATCTCGACTATTCGGGCGCCGGGCCTAATGAAAACATCGCCTTACAATCCAGCACGACAGATCTGGACGGGATTGATGTGAAAGCCTGGGGTTATGTGGGATGGAAAGGTCGGGTTGAACCTAATCAGGTCGCTGAACCGCAAAAAGGCGGGGCAGCTTATGGATCGGTTGAGAACATTCAGAAAAGCCTGATCGGGCATGTCGGCGAAGGTCAAATTGATATCGTACAATATCACGGCAGCCGCGAATATTCGGAAGGGCCAACCGAGGTCACTGAAGAACGCCTTAAAGCAGCCGTCGACAATGGCGCGGACCTGGTGGTTGCCCACCACCCCCATGTCAGTCAGGGACTAGAGCTCTATAATAATAAATTGATTGCCTATTCCTTGGGCAATTTCGCCTTTGATCAATTTTTCTATTCAACCCACGCCGCTATTGCTCTGAATGTCTGGATGGACGGTGATGAATTTTACCGTGCAGAAGTCATTCCTGTTCATGTCAAAGGATATCGCCCCACCCCGGCCATGAATAACACACGCGAATATATTCTGGACAGGGTGACCCGCCTATCAGCGGATCGCGGGACTCATGTCAGTCTCAATGGCGGCCACGGCGTTATCACACAAAAAAACATGCCGGACACGAACAACATCGTAGACTATAAAGACATCTTCTTCGTCGGTGATTTTGAGAGCAATTCGGCTTTCGGCGGCGATGAGCGAAGCTGGTTCGTAGAAAAGGGATCCATGACCCTGTCGCATAAAGCAAAAGCGGGCCGATACGCCTTAGAGATAACACCTGAATCCCAAGCTTTAAAATCATCCTTAGGTCTCAAAACTTTCATGCGGGTCTTTCCTCAGAATGCGATGGAATTGAGCGCGGATATTAAGGCCCAACCTGGCACGAAAATATCCGCCTACGCACAATATAGACCGCGTAAAATGAACCGTTACAAAGCTTTGGATGAGCAGCCTTGGATTGAGCTCGGATCCTTTGAAATTTCGGATCAGAACTGGCAATCCGTTAATTTTGATTTCACGGCCCCGACTGAAAAATTCAGTGAGGCACGGTTTATTTTTAAGTTCAGCGAAACAGGTGCACCCATTTTAATCGACAATGTTGAAATGACACCTAAACCCTAAGAGAAAACCATGAATGAAATAGATAAACGCCTTGCGGCGTTAGGCATTGAATTGCCGGAAGCCTCTGCTCCGGCAGCAAATTATGTGTCCTTTGTTAGAACTGGCAACCAGTTATTCATAGCGGGTCAGACATCAGTCGCGCCGGATGGCACAATGCTAACGGGCCGCCTCGGAGATGGGCTTGAATTGGAAACAGGACAGCGCGCGGCCAGATATTGCGGCATAAGATTGCTCGCGCAAATGAAGGCGGCGTGTGGGGGTGACCTGACCAAAGTCAAACGTGTTGTCAAACTGGGCGGTTTCGTGTGTGCCAACCCCGAAGATACGGGCCCGCTCATTCCTCAAATCATCAATGGATGCTCAGACCTGATGGTCGCCGTTTTTGGCGATGCCGGCAAACATGCGCGTTTCGCGGTTGGCTCCCCCAGCCTGCCACGTAATGCCGCCGTTGAAATCGATGCGGTGGTTGAGATTGAATAGGTCTCAACTCCGCTAAATGTCAGGCACCAAACCGACGTAACTTGCGTTTACGGATTGACCCAGATCGGTGAACTCCAAACCCGGTCCTGCACGGTTGCGGACATTTCCGGATTTGGCGGCGTTCCGTTTCGAACCGCATCCCATGTGCTCCAGCGGCATTTCGGATTTTCAATCGCCCGTACATAATAGGCCGCTTTCTGCCCGGCCTGATAATTGGGGTCTGTCCAAAAGGACTTTAACTCTGAAACACCTGTTTCATCATTGGTTGTGCAGGTCGCAATATCCACGACGGCTCCATTATCCGGACATCGATTGGTCGTCGCGTCCGGCGCGGCTCCGCCAGCACAGGCAACATCATAAATGGCTTCCATATTCTGGGCGCCCTCGGACCAGACTTTGATCACCTGCAAGCGTTGCAGCGGATAACCATCCGGATCCTGCATGGCCCAGGCCAGGAAACCGGGCGAGCTTTCCCCGCCTGTCAATTCACCGCCCATGGGAACACCATTGGCATAAGCATCGTCGAGCAAAGTCGCGCTCGACATAATATCCTCGGATATCCCGTTCCCTGCAAAAAACCTCGCCTTTAAGCGCGGCCCTGAAGTCGCAAATGTTTCCTTGCGACGCATGGCATCAAAAATATGTTCACGTGTATTCGCTTCAGCCCATACTCCCGCTAATCCAGACGCGCCGTATTGACCGGATGCTATGAACTCAAGCGCCGCGCGTTCAGCATCACCGCCCCACTCTGCGGCGCCGCCCGGTGGTATCGAGCCGCGTTGCTCGAGGCCGGTGTCGTGAGAAAATTTACCGAAATGCTCTTCTTCGGAAATTGAAGGCCCGCTGACATGAGTGTCAGAGGATCCGATAAACCCGAATGCATAGGGATTGCCGCCGGTTTCCTCTTCGATGCGCATACCAATGGCGAGAGATTGACGTACAAAGCTGCCTGGTACTTTTTGCGCCTCATTGGGCATGCCGACAAGGATTTCATAGAGCTCGTGATCGGCAAACTCGTCTTCAGGCGACAACAGCGGATGGGTTTCTGACGTACCTTTGATTTGAGTCATTTCAACAATAGGTTCATTGGTCATGCGGTTAAGCGCATAATCCATGGTCAAAGGCGAACCATCGGTCATAGCCGTTGCAAACATCTGCCCATTTGATGCGTTTGAGTTATGCGGGATCGCAATCACGTCCAGCCCCTCGCTCCGCTGTCCATTCATCCACTGCCAAAGATCTTCGGGATTGGTCGAATCCAGCGTCGAAAAAAGACGTGTCGGCGCACGGTCTTTAAATACGACATTACGGTGAAGATTGGTCGCCCCCAGATTATCCTCGACCGACCCGATTACGTTCATCTGCGTATATTCATAGGCCGCAAAAGTCGTAAACGTACCGGGTTCGTAATGATCCTCGGCCGCATTGACATTAAAGGCCCAAGCACTGTCAATAAATTCGTGGTCATAAATATCTTCGATTTCCTCGCCCGTAACAATCGTCGTGCCAACCGCAAGAAACGCATTCATCCGGTCTTCATGGGACCCACCCCAAAGACCGAAAATTGACTTGGCGGTTTCAGTGTCTTTTAACGGATCCTTGCTCGTGCGCGGGTCCATGGCTGCCACGACGCCCATATATTCGCCGTGGTCGGTGACCCCGTAAAAATCAAGCGGTGGCCCGGCCAGTTTGATCATATCCCCAGCCCCATTATCAATCGCTTCACCTTTCGCAAAACGATAGGCGTCATCCGCCGTTGTTCGCGTTCCAGTGATGTAAGCGTCAAAAGAGTTTTTAGTGTGCACATGCAAATCACCAAAATAGGCATTTTTGGTCGGCGTTGTCGTTATCTCGACCGAGGGTCGGTCTTCCTGATATTGCATGGTATAGAGCTCTCGCTCTTCCGCGCCCTGACAAGCGCTGATCGCGACAACCGATGCACATAAGATAAGTCTTTTCATAATGGTCTCCCCTATCGCCCTGTCCATTTAGGCGGGCGTTTCTCATTGAAGGCATTTATACCTTCTTTCACATCTTCGCTGTTTTTCCAAACCTGGAATTCCGGATAGTCCGCCTGTGCCTTCATGGCTGATTGCAGGCTGGGCTCACCGAGGCTGCGTCGCATCACGGCTTTCGAGGCCTGAACTGCAACAGGCGAACCTTTTAAGATATCGTCACACCAAGCCCGCACCGATGCATTTAAGTTTCGGGCAGGCACTACTTCATTGACAAAGCCAAGCCGTTTGCCTTCGGCGGCGTCGACACGGCGGGACGTTAAGGTTAGGGCCATCGCATTTTTCAGGCCGACCTGACGCTGCAATCGATGCAATCCCCCGCCCAAGGCTATTGCCCCGACCAAAGGCTCAGGCAGCCCAAAGCTGGCCGTCTCGCTCGCGATAATCAGGTCACAGGCGAGCGCGAGTTCAAACCCTCCACCCAGCGCGAAACCGTTCACAGCCGCAATCACGGGCTTATTTAAATCAAATCTTTCGGCAAGCCCGGCATAACCGGATTTCGGATACTGGCCTGAAAGGCCTTCTTTCAGATCACTTCCAGCGCAAAAGGCTTTGGAGCCCGCCCCCGTAATGACACAAATTTGCTGTGACTCATCGGCGGCAAAATTATCAATCGCGTCGCTCAAGGCATGATGAAGACTGTTCGTCAGCGCATTAAGTGCTTCCGGCCGATTTAAGGTCAACCGGGTGACGGATCCGTCCTTATGGATTAACAGATCCGGCAATCAACCCGCCTTTTTATCCATTTTAAGTTTGGTAACGTTTTTGGTGTCATCGCCCCACTCGGCGTAAAACTGTGCGAAGAATTTACGAA
>JAHDDX010000051.1 GCA_020629135.1 Hellea sp. | reverse complement strand
TCATTTTAAACAGGGTCGTCTTACCGGCCCCGTTCGGACCGATGACGCCGACAATACCCCCGGGCGGGAGGCGGAAGGACAAATCTTTGATCAATAACTTATCTTCAAATCCCTTTGAGATATTACTCGCCTCAATCACTACCCCGCCGAGCCGGTCACCCATCGGAATCCGGATATCGGCGTGCCCGACTTTTTCCGTTTCGGCCTCTTCCAGAAGTTTATCATAGGCTTTGATACGGGCTTTGGATTTGGTTTGGCGAGCTTTCGGATTTTGATTAATCCATTCCAGTTCGCGCTTCAGGGCTTTGGTTTTGGAATCCGACTCGCGCCCTTCCTGAACCATACGTTTTTCTTTAGCCGCCAACCAAGAGGAGTAATTCCCTTCATGCGGCAGGCCCCGACCGCGATCGAGTTCCAGTGTCCAACCGGTGATATTATCCAGGAAATAACGGTCGTGGGTGATTAGAATGATTGCGCCTTTGTAATTGATCAAATAATTTTCAAGCCATGCGACGGTTTCCGCGTCCAAATGGTTGGTCGGTTCGTCAAGCAATAGCAGGTCAGGCTTGGATAGTAGCAATTGACAAAGTGCGGCGCGACGGGCCTCACCGCCAGAAAGCGTGTCAACGGGCCAGTCTTTGGGCGGACAGCGTAGAGCCTGCATGGCCATCTCGATTTTACTGTCGATATCCCAGGCATCGCGGGCGTCGACCTGTTCTTGCAGAACAGTCATCTCTTCCATGATCTCGTCGGAGTAATCCTCAGCCATTTTCGCGGCGACCGCATTGTATTGATCAAAAATCTGCTTGTCTTCACAGCCTTCGATCACATTTTCCCAAACGTTTTTGGAGGGATCGAGGCGGGGTTCCTGCGGTAGATAACCGACTTTTACGCCTTCCGCCGCCCAGTGCTCACCGGAGACCTCGGTATCAAGGCCCGCCATGATTTTCATCAGTGTCGATTTACCGGCGCCGTTTATACCGACCAGGCCGATCTTGGCGTCCGGATAAAAAGACAGATGAACATTGTCGAGAATGGTCTTGTTGCCGAACTTTTTAGTCAGGCCTTGCATGTGGTAACAGAACTGGCGCGCCATGGCGAAAATCCTTGCTTGAATGGGAATGTAAATACGCGCCGCGATATGCGACGCGCAGGTCAAAAAAGCAAGGGGAAAGGGCTAAAATCTAGCCATTAAGAATATAGGCTAACCCTGTGACGCCAATGATATAGGTCAAGGCACCGACAGCGTAATATTTATCAGCATTGGTCTTGTGAACCGTCTCACCGGCTTCCTGATCCAATGGCCGTAAAAGTTGACTTAACTTTATGCCCTGCAACGACATTGCAAAAACAAGAACGGAAAATGCGGTCGCCAAAAGGCTTGAATATTCAGCAGACAAGGTAAGCGGATTGGGACTTAAAATTTCCAAACCTATAAAACCGAATAGAGCAACCATGAGTGCACTAATAAACCAAACAAAGGCAAAACTGTTGACCTCGCGTTTTCGCGAAATTTCACTTTCATCCAGATAGCGGTCCGGCGTCCAGATCCGGTTAAAGACCCGCGGAAATCCCATAATCGTGAAACCGATGAAGCTAATTAAAAGCATAAAAGCGATTGGTCCCTTCATCGCAGAGCCATCTTCTATTCCGCCGAAATTATACAAGGCGAGCAACGGCGCAAAAAGCAAAGACGCCCATGATGCCAATTTAAGCCGATTGATGGCTGCTGGACGTAATTGCGCCTCAGTTGCTTCAAATATTCCAAAAAATGACTTTAGCAATTTTACCTCCACTTTACTCTAGGCCTGATGCAACAGGTAGAAACACACACCGAGCATGATATCGATCATGGATGTCGAACCGTCGCCCCCACCGCCCATATAAAACAGGCTGTTTTCATTGCGCGCAGCCCTGACACACATATAAAGGCCCAGCACGACCAGCAGGCCGATTTTGACGCGCCGCGGCGTGTCGGGTCGGGTATTTAGAAAATCTGCGATTTTGATATTTTCCATGGTTCTCTCCCACAAATGGCGGGAGGGTCATCCCCTCCCGAAAAGTTGCTTACTGATAGATATCGACCTTATGGCCTTCGGCTTCGAGCATGTTGATCACACTGTCCGGGCCGGCCAAGTGCCCCGCGCCGACGGCGACAAATTTTGTCCCGGGTTGATCGAGCATGGAAACGATCTGCGGTACCCAGTTTTGGTTCCGCTTGACCAGAAGCGTATTATATACGTCTTCGCTGCCGAACACGGTGGGGTCACCCATAATGGCGCCCAATCCAGCGACATCACCATCCGCCCATTCGGCGACAAGCGTGTCGACCGTATCTTGTGACATATCGATAATCTCGGCCGCAAAAACCAGGTTTTCGGCCTGCTCTTCAACGCTACCGCCAGACAAGAACTGCATTTGCTGTTCTGGCGTTTCCAGATAAGCCATTTTCATACCGGCCTTGGCCGCATCGCCTGTCAGGATCTTCTCGACCCCGGCTTCGATATTATAACCGCTTTGCATCAATTGCATGACCTGCATTTGAAGACCGACAAACCAGGGTTTGAACTGCTGCAGAGCCGCAAAAGGCAGGCCAACAGAGCCTGTCGCCTGTGTCACGGTCGCAAGATCTTCTTCACTGAACAAGGATGATAGCGTCTGACCCTCTCCAAGTGTGCCGTAAGTCGCCACCAATTGCTGCATCATTTTCTGGCTCTCGGGGCTTGTCGCGTCGGTTTCCAGAACGAGTGTGTCCGCCGCCCCAAATGCGGCGTCAAATTTCTCTGTGCGCCAGTCAATTCCATCCGGTAGAACATGGACCGTGCCGAAGACATATATCGTCGTATCTTCATCAGCGAGACGCCAGATGGCCGGATCGCCGTCACCCTGGGTGGAGCGGGCTTTCTCGACCGAATAGGTGATCCGTTCTGCTGCACTCATTTCGGCGATCATGTCTGACTTAGCGCTCGCGTCTTCGGCTTCACTGCTGACGGTGGTATTGCAGGCAGCAAGGACCAAAAGAGATACAGTGCCAATCCAGGTTTTTGTATGTTTTGAAAGTTTCATTTCCATTCTCCGTTTTAAATTTGAGGACTATGATTTTGATTGATTATTCATCTTTGATCACCGCAGGATCCTGATGAGTTTGAGATTGTTTCGCCGCTTCGATGTCCGCCAGGGCATCCCTGTGCCCATCCATATATCCTTTGACGAAAGGCACGACGGTAATGGCGATTAGAAACAAGACCGGGACCCATAGAAACGCTTTATCCTTGAAGACGGCTTGGACTTCGGAGTCCGGATCATCAATGGACGGCGTGATTGAGATCAGTTTCAGTATATGAACATAGCTAACGGCCACAAGCCCCAGGAATATCCACCAGATCGGGCCACCAAATCGATTAATAAACCCATTCACATCGACACCAGACAGGCTGAGTACCCAGCCAATACTAATAATTGCCAGTCCGCCCCAACCATAAACCATCATGGTGAAAGCACTGGCTTCGCGTTTGCGGGCGATTTCGCTTTCATCCAGATAACGGTCGGGGGTCCAAACCCGCCATGAAATCCGGCTAAACGAGACGATAAAAAATGCTATGACGGAAACCAGAGCGACCAATAACAGTATAAGCGTTATGGGTTCTGACAACCCGATTTCCGGATCGGCCTCTAACAAAGTCATAATCGGAAAACATGGCATGGCAAGATAAGTTGACCACTTCAACCAATTAAGTGCACGGACTGTAAATTGCTTTTCAGTTGGTTCAAAAATTGAAAAAATTTGCTTTAACACTGCTTCACTCCCACGAAAAATTTGACAACAAGGTCACTCCGCCTCCAATGGATTGATAGTCCATGCAATATATAAGGTAGGTAAAAACAGGATCAGATAGGTAATCATTATCACTACCGCAGCAATCGCTGGCAAGTTCAAGCTGATGTTCTGACCAAATTCAAATTGATAAAAATCAGCAAGACCTATTGCCTGCATAGCTCCCAATAGCGAAACACACGCAAATCCCGCGAATATGCCCTTTAATATCGTACGATAGGAAAATGAAAAGGCATCATCCTGAGTCTTGATCTCCCATTCTTGCAAATGTCGACGAGTTCTTAAAAATCTCAAAAATACGCGATTTGTAATGGTGAATATCCCAGCGGTAACTACCATCAATGCAGCTACACAAAACGCGAAAACAAAAAGTCCGGATGATAGAAATTCATATTGTGGAGAAAACAAAATAGCCGCCCCCAATATCTGAACCAAAACTGGAATGCCGACTACTGCAATCGTAGAACTCCACTTTAATCGAGTTAAATTGCGCGGGCCCATAGAGTCTGTTTGCAATTGGCTGAAGTTTTGAGAGTCGTTCATATTTTTTCCTATTCGGCCGCTAAATGCTCGGCTAATGATTTGAACGGGCGCGGGCTGAAGGCGGCCGTGATCGGTACGTCAAAAAACTCTGCAAGTTTAAACGCCAGCTCCAGACTGGGGTTATAATCCCCGCGTTCCAGATAGCCGATTGTCTGAAAGTTCACGCCGACAGCATCGGCCAGCTCTTTACGCGAAAGCCCCTTTTCCGTTCTCAACAATTTGATCCGATTATAAATCATTTTGTTGTATATATACAACATTTTTATATATGTCAACATCACATGGATTTAGAGCTATCCCTATGATTTGACATAAAAAAGGCGGCTTTCGCCGCCTTACAACTCAAAAATATTTTCTGATATTTTGAGCGATCAAGCGATTCCGTGATCGCCAAACACCTCATGCAACAGATCCACGGTCGCCGCCCAGGATCGGCGTTCCGCATCACCATTATGCTTCAAAACACCATCTCCGGAATCAACACCAGGTACTGTAAAGGCATGGGTAGTCTGTCCATAAGCATGAAGCTGCCAATCGCACCCGCCCTTGGTCAATTCATGTCCCAGAGCCTCAACAGCGTCCGGTTCCGCCATCGGGTCATCCCATCCATGACAGACCAGAACTTTGGATTTGATTTTCTTTTTTGGCAGGTCGGGCGCATCTAACAGCCCATGAAATGAGATTGCAGCTTTGAGATTTAATCCCGCGCGAGCCATATCCAGCGTACACAATCCGCCAAAACAAAAACCCATCGCTGCCATATTATCCGCGTCCACTTCTGGAAGATTAGCAGCCGCCTTAAATCCAGCCTTGAGGCGCTTTAATAACGCAGCTCGGTCATCCTTTAACGCCCCCATATGGCTCTGCTTTTCCTCGACAGTTTCAGGCAAAGCGCCGTCGCCGTAATTGTCCAGAGCAAATCCGACATAACCCATTGCCGCCATTTGAATGGCCTTGTCTTCAGCAAAGCTGTCCCGTCCACCCCAAGCATGATTAATCAGAACACAGGGTTTAGCATCGGCATAGCTCTCATCCCAAGCCAAATATCCAATACACGTCTGTTTGCCGTCTTTATATTCAACCGGTTTAGTTTTGATGCTCATTTTGAGTTCCCGTCTTTAAATTGAAGGCGCAAAATAACGCAGCGCCCCGATAGGTCAACGCGTTACATGCGATATTTGTGTATTTCGCCAAGTCTAAGTTTATTAAGAGAAAATTAGCCATATTTCTTCATCTTCCGGGTGACAAACCAAGAGGATTTATCATGTCTGCCCGCCTCATACTCGCGATCTCGACCGGATTATTGCTGAGCGCTTGTTCAACCACGCAACAAAGCCCCATTTATCAGCAAAGCACAAAATACAAAGCTTCGAGCCCGACGAGCTACGCCTCAAACACGACGCAAGCACCCGCGCAAATCATTCAGGCCTCGACTTACCAAGCGCCGGCACCTGTCACCCATACGGCCAGCTACACACGCGTTGATCATGAATGTCTGAACAAGGAAAACACGCGGGAGCTTATCGGCGTCGGAGTCGGCGGCGCGGTAGGCGCAGTTGCCGGGAATAAGCTGATCGGCGGAACCGAAGGTACCGTCATTGGCGCGCTGGCGGGCGGTGCAGTCGGATATGGCATCGGCGACAAGACGATTAATTGCGACCCAATCGCCGTTCCAATTCAACAGCCCCAACCTATCGTCAGTTCGGCCTATACCGCCCCCGTTTCGGAACCCACATATACTTATGCCTCTGTCGCCACGCCGCAATCCTATCTCGCAGACACAGCACCTGTTATAGAAGCACCGACCGATGCAGCCTCAGAAGATAGCTTTGGGACTCCCGGATATCACGCCATTCAAGCCGCCGAAGCGGAAATCGCTGCGACTTCATCCAATGACGCTATTATACCGGTTCGTCCTCGCTTATATGTATCCGATAGCACTGGCACTGAAAATTTGATGAATGGACAGCGCCGGCACGAAATTGTCGAAGGCGACACGGTCTATTCTCTGGCCCGCCGCCAATGCGTTGGAGTCGATCAGATCAAGTCTTTGAATAAGCTCGACGACTTATATTCAATTAATCTCGGCGACTACCTTACATTACCTGCTTCGCAGTGCTAAGGGCCATCTGCCCTGCATTAAGATCGGGCAAAACCAGGCCCGGGGGAATAGATGCGTAACCGTTTTGCCAAGATTGTGGCGACCGTCGGACCGGCTTCCAGCGCGCCGGACACAACGCGTTTGTTACATGACGTGGGGGTTGATGCATTTAGACTGAACTTTTCGCATGGATCCCATGATGATCATGCAAAAGCCATCAAAAACATCCGAAATATTTCAAAGGAAACTGGAAACGCCATTTCCATTATTGCGGATATGCAGGGTCCGAAATTACGTGTCGGTGAGTTTCCCGGGGGTGGGATAGATCTTCAATATGGTGACAAGGTTTCACTTATCCTCGCCACAAATACGGATCAACCCAATACAATCCCTGTCAACCATCCTGAATTATTCAAAGCCTTGGAAGCAGGACATCGCCTTAAGTTTGATGACGGAAAATTACAGGTCACCATCCTGTCCAATGACGGCAAAACCATTAGCGCCAATATTGATGTCCCTGGCCGGCTGAGCAATAAAAAGGGGATCAATGTTATCGGCGCGGTCCTGCCGATGTCAGCCATGACCGATAAAGACAAGACGGATATGGCCTTTGCCCTCAAGCAAGACGTTGATTTTATCGCCTTGTCCTTTGTGCAAACTCCCAAAGACGTCATCGACGCCCGGAAAATTATCCGCGACAAGGCCGGCATCATTGTTAAAATTGAAAAGCCCTCCGCAGTCGAACAGCTTGATGAAATTCTTGAACATGCCGATGCGGCTATGGTTGCACGCGGAGATCTCGGCGTAGAGCTGGCATTAGAACAGGTCCCCGTCGTTCAGCGCGAGATTATCCGTAAGGGCCGGGCTCTCGGCAAACCTGTCATTGTCGCCACTCATATGCTCGAAAGCATGATCGATTCGCCGACACCGACCCGTGCCGAAGCGTCCGATGTCGCGACCGCAATTTATCTCGGGACCGACGCCGTCATGTTATCGGCAGAAACCGCGGTGGGCCGCCATCCGGCCACAGCCGTTGCGATTATGGACCGGATTATTTCCGCTGCAGAAAATGACACTGAATTTCTTGATTATTTCCAAAACCGACGTATGCGCCACGATGCTACAAGTGAAGACGCCATTAGTCATTCCGTTCGCGGCATCGCAGAGATATTGGGTTGCCGGGCTGTCATGGCCCACACTTTGACGGGCTCAACGGCTCAACGCATGTCCCGCGAACGTCCGTCCTGCCGGATCATCGGCTTGACGCCACTCACATCCACCGCCAACCGACTGGCTTTGTCCTGGGGTGTAAAACCGATCGTCACATCGGACCCCGCCAGTTTTGATGAAATGCTCAAAGATATTCAGGTCCTGGCCCGAGAGCGTTTGAATTTGTCCCCCGGCGATCGCGTCATAATCTCTGCGGGGATACCTTTTGGCCGTCCCGGCACGACGGATACCCTTAAAATCGCAACGATTGATTAGATAGACCCAACCCGTTTTCGCTCTAACAGCCAAGCAAGAAATGCGATCGCCGAATAGGCCATCAATCCTTGAACCGCAAAAGCTTTAACCGTGGGTGCCTCAGCGGGTGGGATCAAAGAAAATATCTGAATCGCGACCAGTAATCCTATAATCACCATTGGCCAGACCGATCGCCTGGCCTGGTTTTGAGTTGCCCGGAAATAAATCCCAATCGTCAGCAAAAGCAATCCAATTTCCAATACCTGAGATAAAATCAGAGACGACCACAATCCGAACCCGACTTTGGGACCACCCCAATAAAGTTCAAGGTCTTGTGTATGAACAAACAAATCTAACACCCAATGAGAGAACACCGCCAAACCAACAACAAAGGCCGCGCTCCAGGCTGTTAATCTTCGATATATGAAGTGATAGAGGATCATGGCTCCCAGCCCCCATAAGACCGCAGAAGGCAAGGCATGGGTGATGGGCATATGATAGAGATCCAACATTGAAGCTTCGAGAAAGCCCGGCTGAATGCGAACCTTCTCAATACCCGCGAGGACGAGCCCGGCCCAGGCGAAATCCACCAATTGGACGGCGACAAATAAATGCCAAAGCGGGATTTCAGGCTTGGCGGCTTTCGCAGCAAATGCCGCAGAGTAATGTCCAATAAACATGGCGCTCCCTTAGGTTTTCGCATTTAGCTCCGCGAGATAGGCCTGCAGCTTCATTGCTGCCATCGGTGCATTCTTTCGCACGCGCTGGAGTATTTTGACTTTTTCCTCGTCCTCTCGATCTACATCAGACACGACCTTTGAAAATGCATCTAGACGATTGTTAAGCAGCCACTCCCGCATTTCCGGGTCTTGCGACCAATTATACTGGTTCATCATAAAGGCCGCTGTGAAACGGATATAATCCGTATCGTGATTTGGCAGAGGCACGACACCACAGAGCCGGTTCTTTTCAGCGTCGCTTTCCCGCGTTGCCTCGATATGGGCGATCGCCGCCGCGCTGAACACGGGTTGATAGGAGCGCACCATTTGAGGCGTAATAAGATCTCCCTGAAAAATGGGTTTAGTCTCGACATTGCTGATGGCGCTGGCCGAACAATCAACGTGAATAGTATTCGGCGTTGTTGGGATACGGCCTTCGTCCAAAACGATCTCGTCCACTTTTATTTGCTGAACGCGGCCCATCCGAATTACATTTTTGATCCGCTGAATTTGCTCCAATTCCATTCGGCTGATTGTTGCGCCGTGAAACATTTTTGGACGTATATTTTTATCAATTCGAAGGAAATAACCACAGGCTTCAAGCCGATCAAACATGTCTTCTATAGAGGTCGAATTGACGATGGCTTCGAACTGGCCAGCCTGAGCGCCCATTGTACTGTTAAAAAACTTCGCACTGGGCTGGGTGTTTTCGCGGTCTAACAGCCAGGCATCACGCGGCATAATCCAGGAAATCATATCTGGGTCGACCCGGTTTTCCAAAAGCCAAAGCACGGCGTCAATTCCGGTCTTACCCGCCCCAACAATCATATAATGTTCTGGCGCTGATGTAATTTTTGTCAAATCATTGAGCGGGATGAAGTTCACATCTTCATCAATTTTGAAACTAGGCGTATGCGTTGACGGAACAGATGTCTTCAAAAAGGTCGCGTCGACCAGTTTATTATAATCAACTGAATAGGTGTCGCCTGTCAGCTGGCAACGAAATCCGCCCTCACCTTCAAAATCGCACATTGGGAAATATTGCACCCGACCCGTGGGCAAAAATTCATGCCGCATAACTTCGTCATAATAGGCTAAGACTTCCGCGCCGGAGGCCAGATCGGCCAGTCCTTTATTCCATCCGACCTGATCAACACGCCCTTTCGACAATTCGACTGAGCTCACTCCGTAAAATGCAGATGGTTGGTGCAGCGTCACATAGGGGTAGGCCACATTCCAATGACCGCCCGGTTTGGGATAGCGGTCCACCAGAATGATATTGGCGTCACTCTCGCTTAACAGCACATCGGCAAAAGCCATGCCGACAGCGCCCGCACCGGCGATCAAATAATCCGTTGATAATTTATGATGTGTCATAGCCACCTTACTGATTTAAGCGGTGGCGATCAGGGAAGACTGCTGAGTTACATGGCCTCTGCATCAACCGTTTTCTGCACCACCGATTTGACCGTCAGACCTTGCACGATGATCGAGAAAACAACAACACCATAAGTGGCTGCAAGAATGAAGGGCTTGTATTCACTATCGGGGAGCGACAGCGCCAAAGCGACAGAAATACCGCCGCGAACCCCGCCCCAGGTCAGCACAGGAATTGAGCCCTTGGTGAAGGTTTTAAAAAACCCTAGGGCACGAATAGGAATAGATACGGCGATAAACCGGGCGAGGAGTACTAATGGAATAATCAAAAGAATGATCCACGCATAATCCGGTGCAATGCCGAGGACGAGGATTTCAAGACCAATCAACAAGAACAAGACGGAATTAAGAATTTCATCGACCATTTCCCAAAACCCAAACAGATAGCCTTGGGTTTTCTCGCTCATGGCCTCTTCCGCGCCCTTATTCCCAATCATCAAACCCGCGACAACAACGGCAATTGGTCCGGATAGATGATGTCCCAATATCTCAAGACGGTAAGCGGCCGCATAAGTGCCTGCCACCACAGCCAGGGTAATTAAAACCTCAATCGCCGGGTCATCAATACGCGCCATGGCTTTATAGGCAAACCAGCCCGCAATCGCGCCCAATATAGCTCCGCCAATCGCTTCGACGGCAAATAATTCGATCACATATAGCGCCGACATATGGCCGTCCCCATGGCCTGTGCCGTGCCCCATTGTCGATACTGCAATAGCCAGGATGATCGAGAAGACGACAACCCCGACACCATCATTAAACAGGCTTTCTCCGGCAATTTTAGCTTCGAGACTATGTGGCATGTCCACAGTTTTAAGGATAGACAAAACCGCGACAGGATCGGTCGGACTAATCAAAGCCCCAAAAACCAGCGCCCAGATAAAGGGTAAATGCACCCCAAAGGCCAGGGCCAGATAATAAACCCCTGTGCCAACGATAAAGGTCGACATGATGACCCCGATTGTGGCCATGGATCCAATCGCCCATTTGGCAGATTTAAGATAGGAAAAATCTACATGTAAGGCCCCGGCAAACAATAGAAAGCCGAGCATGCCTTTCATCAGGGTTTCATTGAAATCGATTTGTGAAATTGCCCCTTGCAAGACATCCGTCAGCCCTAATGCCGGGAACATTAACTCAAGTCCCAGTAAGATCATGGAGACCACAAGCGCGATAACCAATAAACCAATTGTGTGCGGTAGTTTGATGACAACTTTGTTCAACCATGAAAAAATGGCTGATAACACGAGTAAGAGCGCCGCAATTTCAAATAAGGATAACATATCTTCCCCTCTTCCAGCGCTATACTAGAAAAAGGGCGAGTCGGTGCAATCCCTTTTTAAGGTGTTTTCTTAAAAACAGCCGGTTTAATCGAACCGGCGACGCTCGCCGCATCATAGATATCTGGATTAGATGCGCCGGAATGCAATAATTGGATCTCGAGCATGGATGTGACCCGCTCACCCTCCAAAGCGCGGACGACATCATTAACGCCCAGCCCCAGATGGGCGCGCGTCCCCCCATGCCGATATCCGCCATTCCCAAGACTTACGCCGACACCCGAAGAAATCGGAAAGCGCCGTCCATGATCATTTGAAATATGTCCATCAATGACTTTGAAATGCGAAAAACCTTCATCCAGGGTCAACTCGGCGGCCCGTAAAAGGGCATAATCCTGAACCTCGTAAAGATCTTTACCGGTAAAACGGACCCGGTAACGGTCCTGCTGGATTTTGGTTTGCTGATAGCCCAGGCGCGAATCCGCATTGACCGGACCGTATGGCGAGGACGATGTTGAGCACCCGACCAACGCCAACGACACCCCTAAAATCATCAATTTCTTCATTTTTTTCTCCAACATCGCTTCTTTAGTGCGATTTTGCCTGACAATAAATGCTCAAACGCAGTTGCCCCACAAACTTACCGTGTGTTAATAGGAAGAAAATAATTGGGGCAAAGAGAGAGAAGACGGTCATGTTAACACATGATGATATTCTGATGCCCCTCGCCTTGACGGTCATCATTGATAATAAGGTGCGAGACCCGGAACTGATAGAGTTTCGGAATCAGGCGCTTGCTTTGTTTGAATTGTTTTCACTTGATCCTATGACCGAAGACCAGGTCGCTGACTGGTTTAGCACCCGCGAACGTGAAATTGAGGAAACCGTCAATGGCCGTGGTAAAAATACGGCGATCCTGCGGGCCCTGACCCGTTTTGATGAAGATGTACATGTCGAAGCGCTTTATGATGCTATGGTTTCTATTTCGGTTTGCGACGAAGAATTCCGCCGCGAAGAATCTGATTTGATCAAATCAGCCGCGTCGATTTGGGGCTATCAACGCCCCCCCATCAAAATTGTGGATTAAGAACCATTACATCGCGCACGAGCGGCTCTCCGAGCTCATCCAGATATATGAGCAAATGAATAGAACCTATAGTTTTTACTCAAATATGGCCGCAAGGTTTTCAGCACCGATCCCTTCTTTCAGATGTCGGATTTCATAGTAAATGGCGGCGACGCCGGTTGCACTGATCATTGTTGTGATGGCCTGGGAGAGCGCTGAAAAGACAGCATTTAAAAAATGATAAAGGTTTGATCCGCCTTCCAGCATTACAGTCGTAGGATCGCCAGCCATTAGCGTGAATACGCCCAGTATCCCGCTGACAAGGGCGCTGATAACGAGGAAAATAAGAAAAAGAAGCAATATCCAACGCTTATAACCTTGCGTTAACTCCCAACTTCGCGAAATTGAATCAGTAACACTATTGCCTTCAACGATCAGGGCCGGGGCAGCGATTGCCCATCCTAACATAAGGAATATTCCCGGGACGATCAGCAGAAGAAATCCCAACAGAATTCCCAATCCAACCAGAATTCCAAGCCCTAATAGCGGAAAGAAAAATCGCAACGCAACGGACATGCATTCGCGAAAAGGTGCCTTGCGACCATTAAAATCAGCGATCGCCCCAAATATCAATGCGCCCTGTAAAATGACGCTCCCTATAATGGTAACAATACCAGTCAGGCCCGAAACAACAAAAATGCCTGTCATATAGTCTGGGTTGACGGTGTCGCCATCCATCATTCCACCAGAACCCATAAAAATTGGCCAAATCCCTAACAGAAACATGGGGAGGCCCATGATGATTAGAGACGCCAAAAAGAAACTGACAAAATTATTTTTAACAGCCCGAAATGTTCTGTTGATTACACGGCCAATATCAAATTGTGGCTTTTGCGCTTGATAATCGAATGTCTCCGCCATCAATACCCCTCTTTTACATTTTTAGTAGTCGCATTAACCGTTAATTACCACAATATATTCTCGCGTAAATGGAGTGTTTTGCGATGGTTATTGACGGAACCTAATTACCCTTTGTCAAATTTATCCTTACGCCTCACACCAAATAGCAGGCGCGTTTCAAGCCTGCCCCGTAAGGCGGCATAGTAGGCTTTCAAAAATTCAAGATCGACTTCGGACATCCCTTTTTCCCAGTTAACTTTATTGCGAATTCGATCTGCAACATCTTTCACCGTTTGATACTCATTTGCACGAATAACATTTTCCAACACATGAAGTTCGTGAACGCCATAAGCTTCGACTTGATCGGAGGTAAATATGTAATTTGACTCGAGCACTGTTTTTTCTGCCGCCAGATCAGCGGCGAGTATGGGCTTGGGGGCCCGCACAACCCAAGTCCCGGCGATGAGATCTCCAGCCCGAAGTCGGTCTTTGTTAAACAGCGGAAAAAATAGAAATATTCCACTCCAAAGCATCCCGAGCAAAGCAATCCATCCATCAATTGAATCTCCGCTCATGAAAATAAATGACAAGGGCAGATTGATTTCGATTTCTCTCAATGCGTTACGAGCAAATACGGCATTCGCTGTCAGGCGGGCCTGAGTCCGTGACGCTACTCTTATTTTGTTGATACGTTTACCGGGCGTGGCGGCCTTTGGTCCCATTTCAAAAAACATATAGTAAAAATTTCGCACAAAGAAATTGACCAATATAAAAATTGTGATCGCAATTTCCGGGCCCGCAGCAATTCCGCCAAATATGATAATAAAAAACGCCGCAATTAGCCCGACATTGATGATCAATTGATCCAAGGCATAGGCCGCAATTCGGGCACCGATATCGGCGAGCTGCACCTGTAGATTTATGCCTTCAGGTGTAATCAGGCTTCGTCTGTTAACATCACTATATGACAGAACTTCTGACATTAATTGTCACCCTCGATCGGTCGCGGCGCATAAAAATATAAAAGCCAAATCGATAAAGTTCCCAAACCGATACCATATCGAAGCCAGTCATTGGTAATTAGCTGCCGTCCAAAACCTTCGAGAAGGCCGGCAAAGAAAAGCATAATAACGACACCCGCCATCAATAATGAGGCGGTTCCACCGGCCCGTGAAGCGGATTCCGTTCGGGATAACTCGCCAGGGAACGCGACCGCTTTTCCAATATGAAGACCGGCCGCTCCGGCTAGAATTATCGCAAAAATTTCGGTCGCCCCATGAATGATCAGCCAACCACCGACTTCAAATCCAAGATTTTTTTCTGCAAAAACGGCTATAAAGCTTCCAAGCATGAATCCATTGTAAAGCAATAAAATCGCCGTCGGTATACAGAAGGCGAAACCGAGCGCAAAGCAAAACATGGCAACTTTGGAATTGTGGCTAAATAAGTAAGAGGCAAATAAGCCTAATCCTGACGAGTCCCCGTCGTGATACAGCGTTTCTCGTAGAGTTTCAGCCGAAGCGACAGGTGTACGCCCTGAAGCTAAACTTTCTGGGACGAATGTATAAAACCAATCTGGATTATTTGTGACCAATATATAAGCAAGGATTGCGGCGAGGAGAGTCAGACCCGCCGAAACCGCTGTTTCTCTCCACAATTCTTTGGCCGCTAGCGGCCAATCCCGAAGAAAGAAGGTCGAGATTCGTTTGCCCAACCCTATTTGAGATCCATAAAGTACATAGTATGCTCTGGCCGAAAGACTTTCCAAATACATAATAACCGCCTGGTCGAGCGAAGTCGCCCGCGCAACAGACAAAGATGACAAGGTCGACCGATAAAGTCGGGGTAAAGCGACGATCTGCGCATCCGTCAATGACTTCATGCCTCGGCCTTCAATCGCTTTCAAAATAGTTTCAAGCTCCTTCCAGCTATCTTCCCTTTCAGCGCGAAAGCGGTGGCTCTTTAAAGTGATTTGATCGCTCACTAAATTGCCTCCCGCCGTTTTAATTCGAGATATTTATTCAATACGGCATTGCTGATTTTGTCAGCTTCAACATCGATAATATGCACGCCCATTCGGTGCAATCTCGCTATGACAAGATCGCGTTCGCGCATTAGATTTTCGGCAATCACCGCCCGCGAAACATCGTCGTTGTCTTGCGGGGAAGATTTCAATAAATTCTCAAGTGCCTCATCTCTAAACGCGACAAAAATAATGATATGTCGCCGAAGCAGTCGGCCCATATTCTCGATCATGAGCTCGGCGCTGGTCGTATCGACAAAGTCAGTAAACACGACAATCAAGGTTCGGCGTTTCAAACTTTGGGCAAGTTGCGACAGGCCCAGCGTGAAATTGGTTTCATTGTGCGAATAGTCAATAGAACTTGTCAGGCGTTGCAAATGCGGAAAGCTATTGGTTCCGGCAATTGGTTGACTATAAAAATAGGGCTTCTGATCGAACGCAAAATATCCAATCCGATCACCAATCTTAAGGCTGACATATGCCATCATCAGGGATGCATTAATTGACCAATCGAGCTTGCTCATGCCCCTGATCGGCTCACACATCAAATGACCGCTATCCATTGCAAATACGATATTATGATTGCGTTCGGTTCGAAATTCCTTTGCCAATAAAACCCGATGTCGCGCTGAATGTTTCCAATCTATAGCCCTTTTATCCATGCCTGGAACAAATTCGGCTAGCGCATCAAACTCGGTTCCGTCGCCTCGATCTTGTTGGATTTTTTGGCCAAAAGTCGCATCGCGAGAAAATATCTCGATCGCTTTATCTTTGACCAATCGTGTATTCGGCACAATGGGAATTTCAAGATTGAGCTCTTCCTTCGTTTGCCGCCATATAAGCCCCAATGGGCCTTGCCAACGTGTCCAAAGACATTCAATTTCCCCGTCTCCTCGCCGTTCTGTCTTTAGATCAAACGCAGCCAGCAATGCACCGTTCGCGGCTTCGCCATAGAAATGCTGCGGAGCCACTGAGAACCTTTCATTTACACTTAATCGGCACTCAGGAGAGCGCGGGGCGGAAGCCTTGCCGTAATCATATTTGAACCAGACCTGTTCTGTCTCACCGATATAGAAACTTCCCGGGGCTTTCACATCGAACGTCATTTTTTGTCTGGAAGGCGACAGGAAAAAATCGACGATTATCAGGCCGACAATACTGGCGACCCAGGCGGCCCCCAAAGCCCATAAAGACGGGATAAGCACCGCTATCACCAATGTCACCGGCAAGCCGATTGCCATCAGAATTGCAGCTCTGGGCGTCGGGTAAATCACTATCGCGGTGCTTCAGTTTGTTCAATAACCTGTAGGATGAGTTCATCGGCCGTGCGGCCTTCAATCTCGGCCGCCGGCGACAAAATCGCTCTGTGGCGCAAGGCGGGAAGCGCGATCGTTTTAACATCATCCGGGATCACGAAATCACGGGATTGCAAAGCCGCATGAGACCGGGCCGCGGTGGAAATCATGGCCGCAGCCCGCGGTGAGGCGCCTGTTTCAAACAATGGATTATTCCGGGTGCCCCGTACAAGGTCGACGATATAATGCGTGACCTCATCGGTCAGACGTACCTTTGAAACTGAAGTTATTGCCTCATTTAACTGCTTTTGGGTGACCACAGCTTTGACCCCTAAATCCTTTGGTTTGGGCGATCCTGATCTTGTTCCATGTCGACGGACGATCTCAATTTCTTCTTCACGGTTTGGATAATCAAGCATATGTTTAAACAAGAAGCGATCAAGCTGAGCTTCAGGCAGTGGATAAGTCCCCTGTTGCTCGATTGGGTTTTGCGTCGCGATGACCATAAAACGATCTCCGAGGGGGAAGCCTTCGCCGTCAATGGTCACCTGGCGCTCCTGCATCGCCTCTAATAATGCAGCCTGAGTTTTGGGGGGTGTCCGGTTAATCTCATCCGCTAACAATAAATCGCAAAATATCGGGCCTTTCACCAATTTGAATTCATTGGTTTGAAAGGAGAACAAATTTGTTCCGAGAAGATCCCCCGGCATAAGATCAGGCGTAAATTGTACGCGCCCAAAATCCATTTTCATGGCGTGTGAAAAAACCTGTGCCAGAAAGGTTTTTGCCGTACCCGGAACGCCTTCGAGCAAGATGTGACCGCCCGAGAATAACGCGACCAACATCAGATCAATCGTCTCGGTTTGGCCAATAATCGCCTTGCCTATTTCAGCCCGGATAGAATCCGCCATAGTATTTACGTTATCCAGATTCATTTTGAGTTCCCTAAAATCATTTTTGTTTTCCAGTTATCTAAGTCTTTTGCGAGGCTTAAGAGTGCTGCCTTATCTTTGGTCTGGTTCAGCTGGCTTTCCAATGCAGAGAATGCATTGACCAAGTTGAGTGATTGTTCGCGTCGGTCTAAGATTATCTTGATATCTTTTTGGCTGCGCCCGGTCAGGTCTAATTCTTTTATCACCTGCATTCGTACTAACGCCGCATAATCGGTTGCCATATTGGGTTCACGCCCCGCTATTCGAATAAATCGAGCCGCATTGTCGGCCAAAGAGAATTTGCCCAGGGCGTAGTCTCGTTGTGGTTTAACGGGGTCGCCAAACCGGGAAAAGGCCTGCCAGGCGATGAGAAATCCGGCCGCCAAAAGACAAAGCGTTGCCGCTAAAAACGGCGGTTGCGTCAAGACTTTGATAATATTCGTATTGCCGCCAAAGCCGTGAAAGGTCAGGTCAAAATCAACACGCATGGGATCCGCATCTGCATCGACAATTATGGCATCGATCAAATCCACGGCAAATTGAGCGCGTGTCCGGCGGCTAATTCCCATTGTATTCATGAAATCCGGGTCCGAAAGAATATAGGTCGAAGTGTCCTCGATTTTAACCAGGACTGACCCTTCTTCCACAGTCAACAGAGTCTGCAGATCAGATCCATCAATGGTTTGCAAATTTTCTATTTTAATGCCGTTTAACGGCAAAGGGTCTCCGGCCTTTGACCACGAACTATAAGATGCAGATTTATCACCTTTATTGTGCCTTTCAAAGTCAACTTTTCCCAAAAGTTCTTTTAAATCTCTTTCGTGATGGCTCATTTCAAATGTAGCGTCTTCACCCCAACCCCGTCTAACCCATCCTGGATTGTCTTTGGCCGGCATTGTAATCCATTTCGGCATTATGATCAGCGAAGGTGTGTCGAGACTAAGTTCATCTAATCCGTCAGCCTGAAAAGGACGGGAAAGGGTGTAAACACGCAAAGCATGCTGGTCTTCTACGCTCACATTTTCAGAGCGGGCCATTCGCACCTCATAATCCATATCACCGAGGAGACGAACCAGACCTGCATAACCGATAGCAGAACGAGACAAAGCGTGGGCCTGACCATTATCCTTTTGTCGCAAATCACCTGCATAACCTGATAAGGTAATCAGGGCGGCGAATGAAAAAACGCCAATAAGAACCAAAAGCAATATCATTTTGGGCGTCATCAGCGCAGAAAATCCAGTTGATTTTTTGCGGCCTTCAAGGGTGTTTTTTATACGCGACGCCTTTACCATTTATGCCGCTTTTTTCCACGCAGATCGTTCTGCAAATTGTGCATAAGCCGCACGGCATTTGTCAAATTCATCTCTCCCGATTTTTTGCCCGCCAAAATAAGACATTTCGACCACATTACCGATCAATGAAAACGCTTCGCGCGTAACCGGAGTCAGGATTTTAAGGGAGGCAATTTCTCGCGAAGTTAAAGATCGACGGATTGTGTTCGGACGGCGAATATCGATGTCTTGTATCGATCGAAATAATAGCTCGTGAACCGCCTCTTCATATTGCCCAGCCGCAGCGAGCGCATCAACTTCTTCAAGTAATATTCGTGCTTGTTCCTGATCTGGCGAATAAAGTGGCGGCGGAACATCTTCGACAATTTCTTTTGTCTCACGATTAAACCTTGTTTTATAAATGACCTTGGCAATGGCGTATAAAATAAGTGCAATGATAAAACCCAGTCCGCCGAAGAAAATCAGTTTCAAAAGGGGCATCAAAACTTCGATTAGCTTTGCTATTCCGGCCAAAAGCCTTTCCAACCAGTCCAGCTTTGGAGGTTCGGGAGCCGGCAAAAGTTCGAATTGTAATTTTTCGTCACGCTTCATTGCGCGAAAAGCGTTTTCAAATGTGTCTTTACTTTGAGCGAGCGCAATAATTGGCAAAGCGAGAGCACTCATTAAAATGAGACCCTTATACCCTAAATTGTCCCTCACTTCACCGAGTCTCATGATCGGAATATAACGGCTAAGTTGTAGAAATCAAAATTGAAATAAAAATTGTTTTTGCGCGATTATGAATCGAATGGCTTCGCCGGAAGCCACCCGCAATATCCTACATTTTAAATCACATTGCGTAAGTGCGGCTCTCCAGGCTCATCCAGACACAAAAAGCAAAGGTCAAAGCGACACAATATGGAAACATGGATGATCCGCTTGCACTGGCCAACCAGGCCGTATCACTCATGAGAGCCAAAAGATTGGTAAACTGACTGCCGGCAATTAACCCGCCTACCAGGAAAGCAATCGAAAGCATCCACCGACGAATCGACGATTCGCGTGATTGAACCTTATCCAAATCGGCGATCAGCGCGTCTGAAAAGCCGTCATCATGGGTGTCCGAAACATAGTCTCGGAGCAAATCTTTGAATAAAGGGTCTTCCATATCATTCATCCTCGTCATAATGCCGCCTCATAGGCCGCAAGGAAAGAGCGAAGTTTACTTTTTCCGCGGCTGACATGCGATTTAACTGTTCCCAATGGGATCGAAGTGATCCGCGCCACATCCTGATGGGTCATGCCATATCCCAGGCAAAGCATGACAACCGCCCGGCATTCCGGCTCCAATTTTGCCATGGCCCGTTCTACGTCCACAGACAGTCCAGGATGGGATTCTGCTTCGCTGTCATCCGGACGTTGATCAAACAAATCCTCGCGGCGTTTATGTTTGCGGTACTGATCCAGAAACAATCGATAAGCGATTTTAAACAGCCACGACCTTGGCGCTTCAATATCAATCAATCCCGGATTTTGTTCATAGGCGCGGATAAAAGTCTGTTGCGCGAGATCATCGGCCTGTGCCGTATTTCGGGTCAATCGGCGCAAAAAGGTTCGGACCGCGCCCTGATGGGCGCGGACACATTCTGAAAATGTAGACTGATGGGATATCCTAGTCGTCCAGCTGCTTCCGGCCAAACATGAACCAGAAGGCAATATAGACCAGGCCAATCAGAAACGGAAACGCGGCAATGCCTCTCATGGCGTGCTGGGCTTCGTCATCATGATGACCAATCACACCGCCAAAAATCGTCAGTGCCAATGCGATCGCCACCAAGATCATGCCCACTTTCAGGTCCCGATGGGGCTGTCTCGGCAGAATACCCAGGGCCTTCACCTTGGCCGGCGTGATTTCCTCACCCCGTTCGACCATTAATTTCATGACTTCCGTTGCCCGGGCATGGGCCCGGGTTCGATACAGGGAAACAATCCAGACAATTAACGGGATAAACCCGAAAACCGCAATAATTCCAATAGCATCATCCATTTTACTCTCTCCAAATAGTGCGCCTTACCC
>JAHDDX010000050.1 GCA_020629135.1 Hellea sp. | reverse complement strand
TGAGCTCAAACACCATGCCGGTCAGCTTGCCGTCTTTATGGACAAAGGCTTTGGGCGAATGGTTGACCAGGATTTCGATATTTTCTTCTTCGGCGTCTTCAAGCTCCCAAGGCGAAGCCTTGAAAAATTCGCGGGGCTTGCGGGCCATGACTTTGACATTGTCTGCCCCCAGACGCAGCGACGTCCGGCAGCAATCCATAGCCGTATTACCGACCCCGATAATCAGGACATTTTTGCTGATCTTGTCAATGTGTTCAAAGGCGACGCTTTCCAGCCATTCTATCCCGATATGGATATTGGGCGCCTCGTCCCGACCGGGGAGTTTAAGGTCTTTACCTTTGGGGGCACCTGTGCCGACAAAGATGGCGTCATAGCCTTCGTCCATCAGCGCTTTCATGGAGCTGACCGGTGTGCCGAGCTTGAGCTCCACCCCCATATCCAGAATGTAATTCAGCTCATCCATCAAAACATTTTCCGGCAGGCGGAAGGCGGGAATATTGGAGCGCATCAAGCCGCCGGGCTTGTCGAGTTTCTCAAAAATTGTGCATTCATAACCCATGGGCGCAAGGTCATTGGCCACCGTAAATGAGGCCGGACCGGCCCCGATCAGGGCGATACGTTTGCCATTGGTCATTTTTGGTTTTTTGGGCAGGCGGGCGGTAATGTCGTCCCGGTGATCTGCGGCGACACGTTTAAGGCGACAAATAGCGACCGCGTCTTCTTCAACCCGCGTCCGGCGACAGGCGGGCTCACACGGGCGGTCGCAAACACGGCCCAATATGCCCGGAAACACATTGCTTTGGCGGTTAAGCATATAGGCGTCGGAATAACGACCCTGGGCGATCAGACGAATATAGGCGGGAACGGGAGTGTGCGCGGGACAGGCCCACTGACAGTCAACGACCTTGTGAAAATAATCCGGGTTGCTGGTATCCGTTGGCTTCATCTGTTCCCGTCAAAATTCTTGCTAAATTCCTAACGGGCAAAATCACGCTGGGCAATGAAGAAAATGAGTAACCATAATTCTTTTTAGAATCTGCATGCCCCAATTTGGTCATAATTGTGGTTTGTATACCCCATACATCTGTGGGGAGAATCGTCTTGAACTGATCCAGTTCGCCTTTAATGTGGCCGCATCGAAAAGCAATTTTCGTATGTATGGGGCGAATACATGACATTGTTGATGAATTGACGCCGCGATGAAACGCGACCAGACCTGCGCAATAGATGTGGGCGAGTGTCGTGATTAGAATAAAATAGAGGGACTATCTTATGAAAACGACCAATTCTTTTAAAGGGCGCGTAGCATTAATGGGCGCCAGCCTGATCACCTTATCAAGTGTGTCTGCACTCGCACAGGCGGCGCCGCTATTTGACAGCCAGGGCGCCATTAAGGCGGATAGCCGCGCCCATATCGCGTCGAGCCAAGATGTGAAGATTAACCGGGGCGCCTTAAATCAAGGCCTGCTGACTTTTGATTTGAATGGTCAGGCTGTGACAGCCATTCGTCAACGACAAGTTCGGGGCGAACGGGGAAACATGACCTGGATCGGTCATGTGCAGGGAAATCCGGCGGAAACTGTAGTGATCACGGCACGTGGCAATGTATTTTCCGGCGTTATTCAGCGTCTTGACGGAACTTACGAAATTTCTGGCGCCCAGAACGGCATTCAGTCTCTGGAGCGCATCGATCTGGATGCCTTACCGGAGGAAGATATCGGAGCCCCGATAGAAGCCCATAACGATAGTGGCGTCAGCTCAAGCCAATCCGTTCAGGCCGAGCCCGTGCAACAAGACATCATGGTTGTTTATACGCAAGATGCCTGTGATCAGGCAGCCAATTCGTCTAACTCTGATTGTTCGCAACTCGAGGCGGATATTGTGACGACTATGGCCCAAATGAATCAGGCTTATATCGATAGTGGGATCAACATCACATCAATTCTGACCAGTATGCGTTTGTTGAATTATACGGAAACAAACTCTCTGCCATTGTCACAGTTGCGCAGCAAAACGGACGGTATTCTGGATGAAGTCCATCCCTGGCGTGATGCGGACGGTGCCGACCTGGTTCACATGATCCAAAAGAACAGTGGCTGTGGCGTAGCTTATACAGTTCAAACAGAAGATTACGGCTTTGCGGTCACCGCGGAATCCTGCATGCTGGGCAATCGGACATTCGCCCACGAGGTCGGGCATAACCAATATGCATTGCATGACCGGGATCAACATAGCGGCGGTGTTTCAGGCGATGATCGTTACGGTTATAAACGTTGTAATGACGGCAGTGACGAAGATTTTGGGTCGCCATATTTTCGGACCGTGATGTCCTATTCATGTTCCGGAGCGTCTCGTGTTGGACGTTTTTCAAATCCAAACCGGACCTATCTTGGCGTACCATATGGTGTCGACCCGGCTGTCGATCCAGCGCGGGGCGCTTTCAATGTGCAACAGATCAATGAAACCGCCGTCAATGTTTCGAATTATCGGGCAGGTGTTCCAACAACGCCGCCTGCCGCGCCAACCGGATTAGGCGCTAATGCTAATGGCGCGGACGCGATCAATCTGTCATGGACGGATAATGCGGATAACGAGACTGGCTTTGCGATTGAGCGCTCTACAGATAATGTGAGCTTTGCTGAAATCGCAACGGTTGGTGCCAATGTCACCGCCTTTGGCGATAATGGTTTGGCGGCTGAGACAACTTATTATTACCGGGTTGAAGCCAATAATAGTGCAGGCGCTTCCGGATATTCAAACACAGCCTCTGCAACGACCGAAGCCTTGCCGGCAACCGTTGATCATGTGGCAACGGGACAAACGGCCTCCAATGGTTCTGTCTCCGGCGGATTTTCTGACACCCATTCGGATAATGGCACAGCACAGACCATAACAGAAGTCAGCTCCGGCGGGCCTAAGCGCCGCCGAAAGCAGTCTTATACGCACAGCTATAGTTTTGACGTATTAGGCGGCGCAGGCGGCGTGGTCCTTAACGCTAATGCCTGGGTCTCGGGTTCTGAAGGTGCGAATTTTGACTATTCGAGTGATGGTGGGGCGAGCTGGAATTTGATGTTCACGGTATCCAGTAATTCGACCAGTAATATGCAAAGCTTTGTCTTCCCGGGTGGAACCAGTGGGTCGATTCTTGTCCGAGTAACTGACGCTGAACAGGTCAATGGAGAAGGCGCAGACTCAGTGTCAATCGACTCATTGATAATCACGTCAAACACGATAGCCGGCAACCCCCCAGCCGCGCCGAGCGGATTGTCCGTGACCGGAACGACCGCGTCCAGCGTGTCTCTGGCCTATACGGATAATTCAAGCGACGAATTCGGTTTTGAAATCTGGCGCGGGACGTCTGCCGGCGTGTGCGGCACGGGCTCTCTGGTCGGTACAGCCACAGCGGATCAAACCGCTTTCACCGATAATACGGCTTCACCATCGACCACCTATTTTTATGATGTCAGTTCATATAATGGCGGCGGATCCAGTGCGACCTGCGCCGGAGAAGTGTCTGCGACGACAGGCGCGGCGCCCAATATTACGGCTGGCGGAAGCGGACGAAAAGTCAAAGGCGTTCAGCATGTGGATATCACCTATTCAGGCGTTACAACCGGGACGGCTGACATCGTTCGTAACGGTGCTGTGATCGCGACCCCCACAAATACGGGGGCCTATACCGACAATATTGGTGTAAAAGGAAGCGGAACATATACCTATAAAGTATGTGACGCGGGATCAAATACAGAATGCTCGCCAGAATTTCAGGTTGTGTTTTAGGCTGCGCCCAGACTAAAACGCACAGGGAGGGTTCCTTTGGAACCCTCTTTTTTTTGTGCAATTATTCCTCTTCAGATCCCATCAGTTTGTCCATGGTTTTTGTCTCAAAATCCTCAGCGTCGTGACGTTCCAAAAGTTGAGAAGACGGTTCGCCCCAGGCGCGGTTAACTTTGCGGCCGCGCTGCGCTGCGGGCCGGGCCGCAATTTGCTTAGCCCAGCGATTAACATGTTCATATTCATGTACGGATAAAAATTCTCCGGCCTCATACAGCACCCCTTGCACTAATGCGCCGTACCAGGGCCAGATGGCCATATCAGCAATCGTGTAATCCGCGCCGGCCATAAATTCGTTTTCGGCCAGCTGCCGATCTAAGACGTCTAATTGTCGTTTGGTCTCCATGGCAAAACGATTAATTGCATATTCGTTTTTCATTGGCGCATAAGCATAAAAATGACCGAACCCACCACCTAAATACGGCGCGCTGCCCATCTGCCAGAATAACCAATTCATTGTTTCTGTGCGGGCTGTATGATTTTTGGGCAAAAAAGCGTCAAACTTTTCGGCCAGATATAAAAGGATTGATCCGCTTTCAAATACCCGTGTGATCGGGTCAGTACTATGATCCATCATTGCGGGTATTTTTGAATTTGGATTGGCTTCGACAAATCCGCTGCCAAATTGGGCGCCGTCCTGAATATTAATTATCCAGGCATCATATTCGGCGTCCGTAAAGCCCTTGGCCAGAAGCTCTTCGAACATGACCGTGACTTTAACGCCATTAGGTGTGGCCAGAGAATATAGTTGATGAGGATGCTTTCCGACTGGTCGGTCCTTGTCATGTGTCGCCCCGGCGATCGGGCGATTAATGCTGGCGAAACGTCCGCCGCTTTCTTTATTCCAGGTCCAGATTTTAGGGGGTGTATATTCAGCATCGCTCACGTCGATCTCCTTACGAATTTGGGCAAAGCTAACGAGTGCTCGGGATGTTGTCGATAGAATTTCAGGTGATCACTCTATTGTGACGGATCGGGTGTCAGCCTTGATATAAGGGTCGCATGTTCTGGAAAGCGCTCGGATAATGTTGCGCGGTCTGCCAGTTCAAAGCCAGAAAACTCAAAACCCGGTGTGACCGTGCATCCGACAAGCGCGTAACTCTCAGGATTATCCACCGTCGCTCCAAACCAGACATCTGGCGGGACATAGGCTTGAAGGGCTTGTCCTTTATCGGGCTCATTACCAATTGAGAGCGTCGAATAATGGCCGGTTTGATCAATTATATGAACGGTGAGCGGTGAACCCGCATAGAAGTGCCACATCTCTTCAGCGTCTAAGCGGTGAAGATGAGAGACTTTGCCGGAGGGCAATAGAAAATAAATAGCCGTGCCGGAAGCGCGTCCCTTATGGCTATGACTGGAGCGGTAGGTCTCGGTAAAGTAGCCGCCTTCAGGATGGGGCAAAAGCTCTAATGTCTTGATCCAGTAGTGTTGTGACTTCATAACGGTTGAGATCCATCTCATTGGCCTTTGCATTTGGCCAGATTATCGGGAGACTTCTATGAAGAGATTGTTTCGGTTAATGTCAATTGCCACATTAAGCTTTACGTTGAGCGGGCCTGCTTTCGCGGGTATGGAGGCTTTCGGCCCCGGGCCTATAATCGAAAATTACGGGAAAATAGCCAAGATAGACACGAGTGATCCTCTTTCCAATCGTGCGCGGTTCAAGGTGAGTTTTGATATGACCAAGCCAGCCGAGGTAGGCGAAATAAATCGAAAGATCGACAGTCTTGCGCGCTTTATCAATATGCATGCCGATGCTGGACTGTCGCCCAAGCGCATAGACCTTGCTTTGGTCGTTCACAGCAAGGCCGTTTATGACCTGACAACCGCCGAACGATATGGGGCCGTTTACGACGGGGCGGATAATGCCAATGCAGAGTTAATTGCCAGGTTAAGCGAGCTGGGCGTGAAGTTTTATATTTGCGGTCAATCCGCCGCTTTTTATGACGTTGAAATTTCAGATCTCTTACCGGGTGTGAACATGTCCCTGTCGGCTATGACAGCGCATGCGCAATTGCAGCAGGATGGATTTACGCTCAATCCTTTTTAGGCGGTTTAATTCTTGCCAAAGCGTTTCTTGAGAAGGTTTGTCGTGGAACACTGATCATAGGCATATTGGAATTTTTGGCTCATTTCCCAGGCCATATTATCGCCAATACCGTGGCGCTTGAAAAATCCGTAAAAGTCTTTGTCAGCTTCGATGTAGTTTTTGAGATAAAGTATATGCGCCCGGTCATACATGGCGGGCATTTTCACCGTCTTGGCATAACATCCGGCCCGGCCATAATCCTGTGAGCGCAACATGGGCAGGCCGGTGTCTTTTTTATAACCTTCAACGAGCGCTTGCGCGATTTCATATTGTTTGGGTGTCAGATCAAAATTGTCGAGCTTGTCCTTTTCCATGGCCGCTCGGTCTTCGGCGGAACAAGCGGTTAAAGCCAGAATGCCCACAAAAGATACAATTGAAAATACACGCATAAATTACCCCATTTTTTCTCATTATACACGAAATGCGAAAGACTTTCCAGAGCCAAAAATTCTTGTTAATCACGCATGTTGGGAGGATTGCTTATGATCCAGGATATAATGGCCGCGATGGAAGTCGGCACATCTGGTGCTGTGAAACTGTGGATGAATTGGATGGGGCTAATCTTTATCGCCGCCTTGCTATTTGTTCGAAAACATAAGGCCGCGCGTTGGGCGCTTTTAACGATGGTCGCGACGATTATTTGCGTGAGCGTCATCTGGTTCCAGACCCAGAACATCCATCTTTTTGGCATTGCCCATTTGCTATTCTGGGCGCCGCTTGCGCTTTATCTTTGGAATGTCGTCCTTTCCAAGACTGACAACAAAGAGCATAAATTGTTTTATGTCTGGGCTGTTCTGCTGTTTGCGACGATAATTATTTCTTTGATATTTGATGTTCGCGATATTTATCTGGTGATGACAGGCGGTAGATAATTAAACAGGGTGCGGTATTGGTAAATTCCAATAATCGGCGGCCATTTGCATTATATCCACTTCACTTTCATGAAGCTCTTTGTCTGAAACGGCGATGGATTCCATGGCGGCGAGCAGGTGAGTTTTGAAAACAAAACCGTCCAGCTTGTTGAACAAGGCAGCAAGGCGACCATTCCGATCAGGCGCATTTAAAAGCTTGATTACGGTTTCACGATTTTTGTGAAACCAGCCGGATATCTGATCTTTTGATTGGGCATTCGGATCCCGAAGCGCCGTTTGAAACCCCAAAATCAATTCAATAAACGTCTCTATTTCAACCGTACGAATGCGTTGATCAACTAAGATAACCGCCGCTAATAAAGTATAAATATATTTGCGCTCCTCGGGTGTCATATGGGTTGTATATCATAAATCGTCCAAGAAATCTCTGATTTCTGTCAATATATTTAATTTTAGGACAAACGTTCGGGTATTTCCCGGTTCCAGACCTGGGCGCCGATGCGCACAATATCAACTTCATTGGCGTGGAGTTCTTGATCAGCGGATGCGATTAAAGCCAAAGCCTCAAGCAAGGCACCCTTAAATTCAAAACTGCCTAAGGCCTTAAACAAATCGGCAATCTGCTTTTTCTTGTTGGTAGATTCTAAAACGGCCTCAATTTGAAAACGATTATCTGCGAACCAGTCGCGCGCCATATCCTCTGTCATTAAATCATCGGTCCGAGTTGCCCTCTGCAAAGAGTTCAACGTTTTGGTGAAGGTTTCAATTTCCGATAAGAACACGCGCTCATCCGCCAAAATAACCATACACATAAGCGTGCAAATATGATGGGTTTCGGTTTCGGTCATAATTAGTCTCCCACGATCTTATATTATGGCATAACTCTATGAACCAGTGATGACAGGGTGAATTGTTTATAAGGCTCTAGGGATTGAATTCACAAAATTCGGGGTGACATGGAAACCGGCATCTGCGACAAATACATATGTCTGAAATTATCCATGCCCGAACCTGTCATATTTGTGAAGCTAATTGCGGGGTCTTGATGACCGTGAAGGACGGGGAAGTGGTATCCGTTAAAGGCAATCCGGATCATGTCCTGTCCGAAGGCTATATCTGTCCCAAAGCGACGGCCATTCCCGACATACAAAACGATCCCGACCGTCTCCGAGCCCCGATCAAGAAAACCGATCAGGGTTGGGAAGAAATCAGCTGGGAGCAGGCCTTTGAAGACATCGCGCTTAAGCTGGCGCAATTAAAAACCACGACCAAAGTTCCGGCCATGTTTCTGGGCAATCCCAATGCCCATAATTATTCCACCAGTTTTTACATGCGAAGCTTTATGAAAGCCTGGGGTAATCAAGGCGTTTATTCCGCATCAACCCTGGATCAACTTCCGCATATGATTATGCAAAAATGGGTCTATGGACATAATGCGATTTACCCGGTTCCGGATATTGATCGCACCCAATTCATGATCATTGTCGGCGGCAACCCCCTGGCGTCAAACGGGTCGCTTTGGACTGTGCCCAATGTTAGAAACCGGATCAAACGTTTGCAGGAGCGCGGCGGACGCCTGGTCGTCATTGATCCGCGGCGCACGGAAACGGCCAAGGTTGCAGACGAGCATCATTTTATCCGGCCCGGAACAGATACGGCCTTTTTCCTGGGTTTATTCCTCGCGCTTGAGGAACAGGGCCTGATTAAGCCGGGACGACTTGAGGCCCATCTGGAAAATTGGGAGGCATTGCGCGAACGTTTGGCAGGATTTGAACTCGAAAGGCTTGCGGCGCGATGTGGGATTAACAAAGCAGATCTAATGGACCTTGCCCGGAAATTAGGGTCCGGCGCGCCCGCTATTCTTTATGGACGCATGGGTGTGTCGGTAACCCGCTTTGGGACGCTCAACCATTTCCTGATCAATATGATCAATCTGGCCACAGGTAATGTGGACCGCGAAGGCGGCGTTATGTTCCCGGCGCCCCTGGTTGACCCCGTCGAGCGAAGCGGCACAGGCTCCTATAACCGATATCAAACCCGTATTGCCGGATCGCCCGAATGTCTGGGGGAATTACCGGCGGCCGAGTTTGCTCAAGAAATCAACACGCCGGGTGAGGGGCAGATTGGCGCGCTGGTCACGATTGCGTCCAACCCGGTTTTGTCTGCCCCGGGTGGACAACATATTGCAAAGGCACTTGGAAAGCTCGACCTGATGGTCAGTGTCGATATGTATATCACCGAAACGACACGACACGCTGATTATATTCTGCCGCCTTGCGGACCGCTTGAGCGAGATCATTATCCCTTGTTTTTCACGTCTATGGCGGTTCGGAATTATGCGGCCTATACGCGTCCACTGCTTGAAAAACCCGAAGGCAGTAAAGAGGATTGGGAAATTCTGCACGGCCTGACCTGTGCCATTCGCCGCCTGGACGCTGAAATCGAACCGCCGCGGATTGAGCCCCGAGATATGCTGGACGGGATTTTACAAAATGCGCATCAAAATATCAGCCTCGAAGACATTGCAAATGAAGATAATGGCTATGATATGGGGCCGCTGCGCCCGCGCCTGCCTGAGCGTCTCAAGACCGATCATGGCCGAATTGAATGTCTACCCGAATTAATCGCGAAAGACATAGAAGCCTATGACCGGGAACATGCAACCGACCCGGCACCCGGTTTTCTATTGATCGGTCGTCGCCACGTCCGCTCTAATAATAGCTGGTTGCATAATAGCCGCCGCCTGATCAAAGGCCCAAACCGTTGCACCATGATGATCCATCCTGATGACGCGAAGGCCTTAGATTTGAGCGAAGGCGTTCTTGCCCGGGTGTCAAATCATGTCGGGGCGATAGAGATTGAAGCCGAAATCACAGATGACGTCATGCCTGGC
Source organism: Hellea sp. (assembly GCA_020629135.1). GTDB lineage: Bacteria > Pseudomonadota > Alphaproteobacteria > Caulobacterales > Maricaulaceae > JACOMS01. Next base: position 11,296 of record JAHDDX010000050.1, on the reverse strand, counting down.
GTGATTTCGATTCCCCATGGTTTCGGCCACGGCAAAAAAGGTGTGCGCCTATCTGTGGCGACTGAGCGGCCAGGCGTATCTATGAATGATGTCACGGACCCTGGAATCATTGATCCGTTATCAGGCAATGCGGTGCTTAATGGTGTGCCTGTTCAGATTGAACGGGTCGCCTAGGTTAAATGGAATGAGAACAAATATCGCCGAATTTTATCCTATTCCATGATTTGAATTGCCAGGGAATCTGTGAGATTATTGCCATTCAACACGACGAATAACTGATTGCCGTCATCGCTATAAAAAATATAACTTCCGGAAGTTGCGACGTCTCCATTTGTTGTTGGAATACTGCCTAGGTCGGAAACGCTGGAGCGGTTCAGAAATTGGTCGTCATAAAAATGAATTTTGTCTGAACCCGTAATAACAGCCCATTCGGATTTTTCCGTGGAGGCATCAGCCCATTTGACAAAGCTCATATCGGATAACGCGCCAGCATAGGTCATATCGGTCGATTGATCTGTTGTGGAATGAAAACTATTGCCGCCGGCGACAAGGGAGCGTGTCCCATCTTCATGAATCCAAATATTGCCTGAAATCGAATAGTCGCCATGATAAGGAGAATCACGATACCCGCTGGCCGGAAATGTCGATGTATCCCATTGTTCAAAATCGGAAGGACTTAGGCTGCGATCTGCCGCCATTACAAGAGGACGTGTTGGGTGAATGCGGGTTCGAGATCCCGCATAGGGGCCGTAAGAGCTATCGGTTCGATTTTGAGCAAAATCAATTGAGTGAAGATCAACATGCTGATCCCGACTTGGAATAAGATATGCAATGTTATTGTCGTCTAATGCAATGTCGCCGCGATCAGCTGCAAATTCCTGAGTGTCAGATACAGTCTCGGTACTTAAATCTATAAGTGACGCATTGCCAGCATGAGATATTGCAGCGAACATCCCATTGGGGGAAACCCCGACGGAGTAACCCAGGCGATCAAGGGCTATCCGGTTTACAGAAAGATCTGATAGATCAAGAATAAAGGCCACAGCCTCAGTATCTGAGAGGTAAATCGCTTTGTTGAGAGACTTGGAATAATCGATGTCAACCATAGACCCTTCTAGCCGGTGAATGATGTCCGCATTGGGTTCGAAAACATTGACCGAAACGATTTTGGCAGCACTTTGTCGACTGCCATTATCAATTGTCAGAGCGAATTCATAAGTGCCAGCAAGGGCTGGAGTGAACTCAACCATTGCCGAGTTCAATCCCGTCGGCGTTATCGAACTCCCACTGGGTTGATCATTTAACGTCCAGCTATATGTAATATCAAAACCATTTGGATCATAACTTGCACTCGCATCCAAGGTCACATTGTCAGATGTCCGGACCGACCGGAATTTCTCAGTTACGGCAACGGGGGCAGGATCGGAAAGATCGGAGCCCATTTCATAAACGGTTAACAAAACGGATTCTGTCGGACTGACAGCATCATCAACGGCCAGGATTTTTAATATATCTGAGTCATCATCTGCAAAGATAAATTTTGTAAACCATTTGCCCGATCCCCCCAAATTACTATCGGGGAATTCCAATGTATTGATCAACTGGAAATTATCGGCATCATATACGTTGATGTTCTCTGAGCCCTCAGTCGCTCCATACCCGATCGTATACCATCTGCGGCTGAAATCACTGGCATCTGCCCAGGAAATAGACCCTATTCCATTATCCAGTTGGGACACATAAGTCAGGTCCGTGCTGCGATTATCTGAAGCTCGCACAATGACTTTGCAGCGGCTCAATATTGTACCGCCATCCGGCCCCATCCAAAGGTCACCACAAAAGGGATAATCGCCGTGATAGGGGGAATCATAAATTTCAGAAACCTGCCCGCCAGAAATAGTGTAGCGTTCAAGGTCACTCGGTGAAATGCCGTTATCGGCCCCATACATCTTTTGGCCAGAGGGGTGCAAGCGGGCAACTGTTCGGTGCCGAATTGTACCGGTTTGTGTAATATTCTTATTGACGAGATTTACGTTATAGATACTGACCCACTGACCGGTTGCGGGAAATCCATAGGCGTTATTATTGCCATCGATAACAACATCGGAAAGATTAGCCGGTACCGCGACGCTATCGATTACAGAGGCCGCACTCAAATCAACATGAGATATCCAGCCGTCATGAGCAATTGCAGCCGTTTCACCATCTGGAGCAACGGAAACGGCTTGCCCCGCGCGCGGCAAATTTACCGTTTTAACGGTGTCATCTGCTTCAATAATTGTCAAAACGGAATTTTCGAGGGTAACAACACGATTGGTAACCGAGCTGTATTCGGCGCTTGAAAACTGTGAAGAGAGCTTCAAAAGCGCGTGCGGGTCAACCGTAAAAACGTCTAAGACCTGCGTTGTGCTATCATGTCCATCACTCACTGTCAGCTCGATTGTATAATCTCCAGCCTTATCAAACTCGACTGTGGGCATCGATCCGTCAAGCTTAACCAAAAAACTATCTGTCGGCGCCGAAGTGACGTTCCACTCATATGTCAGAGAATGTCCGTTCGAGTCTGTCGATCCGCTGGCGTCGAGCAATAAATCCTGGCCGATCGCGACGTTCGTCGCATAAGTCGACAGAGAAATAGTCGGAGCGTCATTGACCAGAGTAACGACAACTGTATCTGTGTTTGTCGCATTTGATGTATCGGTAACCGTTAACTGAAACTCATAATTGCCCGGTATCATGGTCGTAAAGCTTGGAGATGCTGATGTCTGATTTGTCAAAGATGCAGCGCCGGCTTCGGGTTCGGTGATTAAAGTCCAGCTATAAGTTATTGAATTATTGTCCGGATCAGAACTTCCTGTTCCATCGAGATTATATCCTGAGGTTGAAATACTGACAGATTGATCGGATCCCGCATTTGCAGAAGGTGGGTTATTGCTGGAAGTAGGAGGAGGTGTTGGTGCTGGCGTGCTTGTCCCGCCACCGCCACCGCCGCAAGCGGTTAAAATCAACAGACTAATAACGGCACCAAATAAACGGATCATAAGTGTCCCCCAACCTTATAAACGGAATTCGAAAGGTCTGAAACGAGTTTGCTTGACAATCACTAATGGTGTCAAGAATTTCCTTTAATTAAACGGGATGTGAGGTTCGAAGAAATTTGACGGGCTGCGATAATGAAAAGTTTTCCTCTTATAAAGTGGTCACGGGGTAAGATCGCGTTGATGATATGCGAAGCCCGCGCCAACTCCTACTACATGGTCAAGCCAAATACGGGATTTGGTTTACGGGCTGGGCTAATCTGCTTTGATTGGTTCTGCGGGACCGACAGGTCCAAGAAAGACAGTCCGACGGAAAAAATTATGTTGGTGCGGCTGATTTAATATTTATTGCCAGAAATACGTAAATATTGAGCCATGAAATTGAGGTCAACTTACCCCTTAGATCGCTTCCAAAGCCGCGATAACAGGGCGCCAAATCCTTGGCCCTCAGTTTCCATGTCGGCCAGAATTTTCGACATGTCTTCCTGGGTTTCAAAAAACATTTCAAGTCGGGACATCTCGCCTTGGTCAAGCCATAGACCGTGTCCATTAGGGCATTGGTCAATCATGACCTGCGAGGTATAGGCATATTCTTTTTTGACCAGTTCCGTTTGGCATTCAACGCAATGCCTCGGACCTTCTTGCGCAGCTTTACCCATGTCCTCTGCGGCGCGGACCTGATCTAGAGCTGACGTCGTGACAGTTCGGAAGTCACTGTCCTGGGCGTTTTGTACGGCTTCTAATTCTCCGGCATCGAGCCAGATACCGCCGCAATGGGGGCAGCTGTCAATCGTCACCCCTTCATAGGTTTCGGTTTTGAGGGTGAAGTCATCGACGGGACATTTACGCATAGGGCATCCTTTAGGCTTTTGCTAAATTGATAACACAACTAACTGTCAAAACCCTAACGTCCGGCAAACATTGTTAGGTTTTGATTGAGTTGTTCTTTGAATTGACGGGCCCGCAGGGTCTGAAATGTTCCGGTTCGTTCCCATAGATAAAAGGCGTCTAAAAAGGCCCTGTTCTGACAAATGGTTTCTATCGGGGCGCTAAATTGAATAGGACGAATAAACAGGTCATCGGAGTTGGGCAGGGCGACCGGATTCCCGAAACGGATATGGTCCTGATCTTCGATATGTTTTTCAAAAGGTCGGTCTTCAAGCCAGTCAAGCGTGTCTTGGGTCTGATCCAAGATGCGTTCAAATTCTTTCAGGTGTTCACGGTTTTCGGGCTTCATTAAGGACAGAAAGTCATCATTTCCGGTTATGGATTTTAGAGACGTTGCGCGGATTTTAAGGCCCGGCGTGCCGCGAATTGCATTAACACCCGTTATGACCGCAGCTTCGGATTGGGCATTCCCCTTACAATTTTTCAGGGCCTCAATCGCATGGCGAGTTGCATCAAGTCGCAGACCAATTCCGTCCAGAAATGTTTCGACGGCCTCAATATTGGCAGAATTTTCCGCAGCAAAACGAGTTTCCGCATCAAGCAAAGCTTTTTTAGCCTGTCGGCCATCATTCCAATTGCCGAGCTGAATGCCGATGAAAACACCGGCGACGACAATAAAAAAATCGAGAACAACAGCGAGCCAGTTTTGATCTCTGACGTTTTTGGTGATGTGTCGAAGACGCATACTGAAAGGTTAAATCAATTCTGATTTATTAGCCAGACTGTTTGAGTTTTTATTGTGAGGTCAAAACCGCCATGCCCTTTTGCACACCAGGGCGGGCGAGCATACGATCTCGCCAGGCGGTCACGGCGGGGAATTGATCCATATCCAGCCCCATATAACCGGGCCCCCGATTAATCCACCCAATCTGCATAATATCGGCTATGGTGATATCATTTCCGACCAGATAATCCCGATCGGTCAACGCCGTTTCCAGAACCTGTACCAGACGTTCGCTCTCTTTTAGAAACCGGTCATAGCCGGCGGGGAAATCGGAGAAGTTGTTTTTGAAAAATCCAGCCTGTCCCATCATCGGGCCGATGCCACCGGTTTGAAAATAAGTCCAAGCGATCGCGTCAATTCGTTCCGCCGGGTCGGTGGGCAGAAGCTTTCCAAATTTTTCGGCCAGGTAGAGCAATATGGCGCCGCTTTCAAACACACGAATTTCATTCTCATCCGTGTGATCGACCATGGCTGGAATGCGACCATTAGGATTGATCTTGAGAAAGTCCGGTTTTTTCTGGTCCTGCGCACCAAGATTAAGAAGGTTGAGTTCGTAGGGCTCGCCCATCTCTTCCATGGCGATGGTCACTTTGACGCCGTTCGGCGTATTCGCGGTATAAAGTGTAATCATATCTCCAGCCTAAATGGGCTGGTGTGCAATTGCAATTCGTCGATATACCTATAGAGCGAAACTCAGATAAAGGCGTGCTAGCCGTTCCTAATCATCGTCGCTTTCGCTGGGTTTTTCCGGCTCGGTGGGAGCGTCACCACCACCACTGCCCAGCAATACGCCAAAGCTTGTTTTTTGCGGGCCTGGTTTTGGCGCGGCAAGTTTATCCGGGTTGGCGGCGCCTTGATTGTTCAGATCATCCATATCAACCTGGCCGTCCAGATTAGCATCGCCGGTCATTGCCGCGGAGGATTCGCCTTTGATATCACCGATTTTCACATATATCGCAGCATTTTCCTGTGGCCTATCAGGCGCCTTCACCGATTTTTCATCTGCAGCGGCCTGATTTTCCGATTCTCCATCGACTCCTTTAATCTTAATGAAAACCGCCGCGTTTTCCTCAGGTGTTTCTGGCGCTTTGACATTATCGGCAGGTACTTGCGCGCGAGAGGGTGCAGGTCGCTTTGTATCCTCTGTTTGAGCTGATGCCGACATTCCAAAAATCAAGCCGGTGGCCGTCATTAAAGCTATAATTGATGCGCCCTTCATAATATTCTCCATGATGGGATAGTTCATTTATTTGGCCCTTATAGCCAAAATTAACGCAATGACGCCAGTTGCAACGCCGCGCGGCAGGCAAGGTTTGGGTTGCATTGCGTTGCACGCCAAATCCACGTCATGTCACGACTCTGTCGTGTTGCGACGGCTTACAACCTGCCATAAAATGGCACACAGCAAGAAGGAAACATTATGAGCATTCGTCAAAGACGTCTGGATCGGGGCTGGTCACAAGAAGAGCTCGCCCGTCATTCAGGGCTAAGCACCCGGACGATCCAGCGCATCGAAAGCGGTCAAAAGGCCGGGCTTGAATCGCTCAAATGTCTGGCGGCTGTGTTTGAAACCTCAGTCAGTATTTTAAGTCAGGAACAAACTATGCCCGAACCGAAGCCTTCTGAGCCGGATGTCACATCCCAACTTATGGACATCGAACGCGACGCCATAGATTTCGCGCTTTCAATTTTGAAGGGCCCCAAAAAAGGTGACCGCGACCCGATCAGCGCGGTTGAACGCAACGCGCTAAACTATGCCAAAAATATATTGCGAAAATTTGGCGAGGAACCCTAAGGGCTAAATCCCCGCAAACCGCTCAAACTGGATCACATTCATCGTGGTCGCCGCGTCGCGAAACTTGGTGGCCTCGATATAATCGGGCAGGGCAAAAAAATCACGTAAATGATCTTTGTCGCGAAACTCGAGTAACACCACCTTATCCGCTTCAATTCCCGGCGTGATCACCTGAGGGGCTTCATCATTGGCCAGGGCCTTGACGCCTTCACGGATAAAAATCGGTGTGGCCAGCTCGGCATAGCGGTCATAGCTCGCGCGGTCATGAATAGTGAAAAAAGCGAGTACAAATTGGGTCATAATTTAGTCTTCCTCAAGATCAATCAGCGCATCAAGCGTGTCAAAAAACTCATCCAGCGCGCCAGCCTTTTCCGCCGCTGCCGCGCCGTCTTCGAGCAAGGCTTTGGTTCGCGCCAGATCATCATTCACGGATATGCTCAGCATTGAAAATTCATGCTCAAATTGTTCTTCGCTCATGGGCAGAACCGAAATTTTAACATCCACTACCACCCGGGTATTGGCCGCATCAATCACGCTGAGTTGATAGGCCGAGCTATCCCCCGTCATAACGCCGAGTGGTTCGCCGCCGGGAAACCCGGTGCGCAGGTGATAATCGGTTGGGTCGATGGCCTTGACTTCGGTCATGGTGAAAACCAGTTCCGGCATTTCCGGATTGACCATTTCAAACTGGTCCGTGGTATCATCCACCGGCGTCACAGACATGCCGCGGGCCAGATAGCGGTTAGACGGAGAACGCATATCCAGCGCCGCGTAAACTTGCTCAATCGGGGCGGCGATATCAATCTCGCCAATAATGTGAATCGTGTCGGGGGAATTTTGGGTCATGGATAAACTCTCTCTCCAATCATTTTAAATTGACTGACTGCCATAGACCGTCGCTCATTTCTTGCCTTGGACCTAGGCTTATTCAGAAATTCAGTAATGTCTTGTTTATTGGCGTCCCAGATTTCGAAAAGCTCATATTGTGTGTCCATCAAAACAAGGTGCACTGAGGTGAATTCTTTCTCGGTATTAATCGATGGAACGCGACCCCAACGGCCGCCTGGGCCAATTCGGCGCCCTTTGATCTGAATTTTCTCTCCGTCTTTTCCAAAGGCATCAAAACCTTCGGTTCTTGCATCACAAAGTGTCAATCCTAAAGCTTGCGCAGCCATAAATTCGGCCAATTCACCGGTTATTCCAAGTGGCTTTCCAGTTGCCAGATAATATCGCAAGGCCAAAGCTTTGGCGTCTTCGAGGATAGAAAAAACTTCGCGGCGATTCATGCAAAGAGGTTATGCCCGACCTTAGTGAAATTTCCAAATCGGCGGGCGGTAATACTGGCTGGACTTGGGCACAGCGTCCTGGTTCCACGTGCTGGGATCAAGATTAAACACCTTGGCGAGTTCCCAATAGACTTCGGGTGCCTGCGCTCGCAAGGCATTGGGCCGCTCAAAGAACACCTCGGTACAGACGGCGAAAAATTCCTGCTTATTTGTTGTGCCATAAGGATCGATCACCGTTGGCCGGCCTGACCGGACATCGCGTTTAAGCTGCTCATAGGCGGCGGTGAAAATTCGGTCCCATTGGTCATAGGATTGGCCTTTGGCCAGGCCCGGTATACCGTTGGTGCCGCCGGACATATTATCGATCTGATGGGCAAATTCATGAATGACCAAATTACGCCCGTCCTGATCATAACGCGCGCCCGCAGCTGTATGTTCCCAAGACAGCACAACCGGGCCGCGCGACCAGCTCTCGCCCAGGCGCACATCCGTGCCTTCGGTCACCACAAAGCCGTCCCGCCGGGTCTGTGGCGTTTTATAGGCACTGGGATAAATCAGGATGGTGCGTAGCGTATCATACCAGAGCTCGGTCCCCGCAATCAGGAGGCAGGCCTGCGCCGCAATGGACAGGCGCATGTCCTCGGTGACGTCCAGGCCCTCTTTTCCGATGAAATCCACCTGATGTAAAAACAGCCGGACTTTGCCTTCATAGACCGGGCGAAGGGCCGTCGGAAGCTTGCGCGACAGCGGCACCATGCGCGAGACAATAGCGCGCTGGCGTTTGGACAAAGGCGAGGCGAGCAGGTCCCGCCGCGTCTGCCGCGCGGTCCAGGCCCGATAGCCCCAATAGCCCAGCGCCAGAAGTAAAAGTAAGGGAATAAGCGGCATTACCAGGTGGCCGGAATGTCGATAATTATATTTCTCATCTTATCCATATGGGTGTTTTGTCCATGAATACCAGATTGCCCGCTGCCGTGACGGCTGAAAGTTGGCTGGTAACCGAGAATTGCCCTTTTTGTGGCCGAGCGCTAAACAGTCCAATAAAAGGGGAGCGATATGATCCGATCACATTTTTGGGCGGCTTTATTGGGTGTGGGGCTGACATTGGCGGGGTGTACGCAAAATGCGTCTTCACCGAGCGAAAACGATCCGCAAAACACCGCGCTATCATCCGATTATAATCCCGATTACGCGACTGCGCCGCTGGATCTCTCAACTCCGGAGCGTACGGCCTATGCGGTGATGATTGCCATGTATCGCGGGGACGTCGAAATGATTGACCAGGTCTTCGCGCCTGAGGGGGTGCTCCGCCGACTTTCTCCGACCGGAGAGATCAGCCCGAACGGACTTGAACCCTGGCGGGACTGGGTCGCGACGCTCAGCCCCGGACAGGCCCATGAGGAATTATTTGATATCCAGGTCGAGCAATTTGACCGGCTCGCCACGGTCTGGGCGCCCTTTGTCATTCGTCTGAACGACGAGATCGTGGGCTGCGGCGTCAATCAATTCACCATGGCAAACCAAAGCGCCGATGACGCCCCCGCCGAATGGCGGATTATTGCGGGTATTGATGTGCAAGCGCCCAAAGAGCGTTGCGCAGGGTTTAGGGAGAGTTACAGGGACAAAGATACGTTATAAATTTCAACCACCTGTCATCTCGCAATGGGTTTTGAATTCGGGTGATGGTCTTTCCCTAAATAGCCCGCATCTATGTCGAAATCTGATTTTCCAAATGCCAGACTTTGGCAACGATTTTCCACCCGGCTTCGCCTTTGACAAAGGACAGGTGATCAACAAAGATATTCTCATGGGCCCGCAGTCGGATCTTCACCACGGCGCTTATCGGTGAGAGCATATCGATCAACAGGATTTCATCTTCGCGTTTCTGGTTCTTGCTGGCCGGTGAAACCCGCCCGCCGACATCACGGCTGAAGCTCTCAATCGGTTCGACAAATATCTTGCCTTCATCCGCATCAAAAAGGCTGGAACTTTCATGAAAGACATCGTTCAGCATTTTGGTGTCGCAAAAATAAAGCGAGTCAAAATAGGTTTGAATGGCCTCAAGTAGTTTGGGGTTAGGGGGCATGATGATCTCCTTTGCAATTTTGGCCATAATTCAGTAATAAGTGAAAAAGCGCCACAAGGCTTCAGGCCAAAAATCCATGAAATCAGGACAATTTGCTTATGACCCGCCCGTCCGCAAAATCGCGAAAATCCGCTAAGCCCGTTTCGCCCCATCGTGTTCGCGCGCTGATCTATGACGGATTATGCGTCTTTGAATATGGAATTGTGGCCGAGATTTTCGGATTGCCGCGGCCGGAACTGCCCGATCCACTTTATAACTTCAAATCCATTCCCATTGAATCAGGGCCGCTTTCTATGGGGCCGGGCTTGACGCTTACCGCTAAGGGCAATCTGCAAGCATTAGGCGCGGCGGATACGATTATTATTCCGGGCTGGCGGCATAAAGATGCGCCTGTGCCAGTTACGCTTTGTGGCGCCTTACAGAAAGCACATCGCCGCGGCGCCCGCTTGGTGACGATTTGTTCCGGGGTCTATGTTCTAGCGGCGGCAGGCCTGCTTGAGGGACTGACGGTGACGACCCATTGGCGCTATGCCGAGGATCTGGCGGCGCGCTATCCGAACCTCTCTGTCGAACCTCAAGCGCTCTATATCGAACAGGGACAGATATTAACATCTGCGGGAAGCTCGGCCGGCATTGACGCCTGTTTGCATCTGGTGCGATCCGATCACGGCAGCGCCGTCGCCAATAGTGTCGCACGTCGCCTGGTGATGCATGCTTATCGGCAGGGGGATCAGGCCCAGTATATTGAACAGCCTTTGCCCGTTTCCGCGGCGGATCACCGTCTGGGCCGTCTTTTGGAGCAAATAACAGACACAATCGACGCCCCCCATACGCTGGCCTCTATGGCGCAAATGGCGGGCATGAGCCAACGGACGTTTCAGCGCCGTTTTACGGAACTCACCGGGCAGGCCCCTGGAAAATGGTTGACCAAAGAGCGTATTCACCGGGCCCGGAGCCTGCTCGAGAGCACCAATTTGACCCTGGAACATATCAGTGAACAGGTCGGCCTGAGCAATAGCGACGCCCTGCGCTATCATTTCCGGCAAAATCTCGACATAAGCCCGGCCAGTTATCGCCGCAGATTTAAGGCGCGCGCTTAAATTTCTGAGGCTACGCCCGTTTTTGGAAAGACCCGGGTGGATGTTTTAAGGCTGTCATCCCGCCTTTCTCCCTGTCGTCCTCGCGGAGTCGGGGATCTCTCCCGCAGCGGTTCTTGTGTCTAGTCGGGAGTCCCATGCTTTACCGGCGAGGTCCCGGATATTTTCTACGAAAATTCCGGGATGACGGGCTGGATAAGTTTAGAAAATAATAAAAATCAAAGGTACGTTTTGGTTGCTTAAGTCTTCTCATGCCTCGATCGAGATGTATCGACGTATGGTTCGACTAAATCTAAATTGTGAGGGCTTAAGCCATTACTGT